>CAJAOB010000053.1 GCA_903941205.1 uncultured Burkholderiales bacterium
CGTCAGCAAAGGCAGCATCAAGCAGCACGGCGCGGACACGGGTCGCAAGATCGAGCGTTTCACGCCGTTCGAGCGTTCGGCGCACTGGTCTAACGCCATCGCCTTTTGCATTTTGGGTATCTCCGGCATCGTCATGGCTTTTGGCAAGTTCTTCTTGCTGCCGGTGATGGGCTTGACGCTGTTTGGCTGGCTAAGCTATGCGCTGAAGAATCTGCACAACTTCGCCGGCCCTGTGTTTGCGGTCTCCCTGGTCATCATTTTTGTGACCTTCGCGCGCGACAACATGCCCAGCCGCGGCGATCTGATGTGGCTGCTCAAGGGCGGCGGCCTGCTGTCTGGCAAGGAAATTCCCTCGCATCGTTTCAATGCCGGTGAAAAGCTGGTGTTCTGGGGCGGCGTTTTCGCGCTCGGCACCGTTGTCGTGGCTTCGGGCCTGGTGCTCGACAGGGTCGTTCCTGGCCTGATCTATGTGCGCGACACCATGCAGATCGCCCACATGGTCCATGCGCTGGCCGCAGTGCTCATGATGGCGATGTTCATCGGGCACATTTACATCGGCACCATCGGCATGCAGGGCGCTTACCAGGGCATGAAGACCGGCTATGTTGACGAGACTTGGGCCCGTGAGCACCATGAGTTCTGGTACGACGACATCAAGGCTGGCAAGATTCCGGCCCAGCGTAGCGCGCCTTTGCCGCCCAGTCAGACCGTCCAGATTTAAGCGAGAAAGCACATGAAAAAAATCCTCATTGCCAGTCTGCTCCTTGGCGCTTCGGCGCTCGCCATGGCCAAGATCCCGGCGCCCGTTCTGGATGACGCCGCCAAGGCCAAAGCGGCTGAAACAGCCGCCAAGACCGCGTGGTCCGGCAAGGTTGACGCCTACGCGCTGTGCAAGTCGCAAGACAGGGCTGCGGCCGCTTACTACAAGAGCGCCAAGGCCAGCGGCAAGCCGACCAAGCCGGCAGCCGCTACGCCGCCCTGCGCCGACCCAGGGCCCTTTGTCTACAAGCCCGTGGTGGCGGGCGCGCCCGCTGTGGCCGCGGCGCCAGCCGCAGTGCCGGCTGCATCACCCGCTGCAAAGGCCGCACCCGCAGCGCCGGCAGCACCAGCCAAGAAGTCCTGAGTTTTCCTTTTCGACTTTTCCGGTTGTTTCCTTCCCGATAAAAAGCCGACCCTGCATGGGGTCGGCTTTTTTGTTAGCCTCCCCGGATGACTTCGCCTGATTTGTCCCCTTCGGCCCTGCCGCTGCCTCTCTTGACCTGCGCCAGCGCCCCACTGACCTGCGAGGTGGAGGTGGTCAATGAATACGGCGAGCGCCAGCGCATGTCGATACCGGCCGAACGTCCGCTCACGGTCTATGTGGACAAGCGCGAAATCGTCACCTTGATGACGCTGGGTGCGCACCCTGAGTTGCTGGTGCTGGGCTACCTCGGCAACCAGCGCCTGATCCATTCAGCCGCCGAGCTCGAGTCCATCACGGTCGACTGGGAGGTGGGCGCCGCAGCCGTCAAGACCCGCAGCGGCATTGCGGACATTGAAGAAAAGACAGCGCGTCGGGTGGTCACTACCGGTTGCGGCCAGGGCAGTGTGTTCGGCGGCCTGATGGATGAGATCGACCAGCTCGATTTGCCTGCGGGCGCGTCTATCACCCAGCGCCAGCTCTACAGCCTGGTCAACACCATCCGGCTGGAAGAAAGCACGTACAAATCAGCGGGCTCCGTGCATGCCTGTGCCATCTTCGCAGTGGCCCAGAGCGACCCCGACATGCTGCTGTTTGTCGAAGACGTGGGCCGTCACAACGCCATCGACACCATCGCCGGCTGGTTGTGGATGAATCCGCCTCCCCGCGCTGAACTCGTGTTCTATACCACCGGCCGCCTGACCAGCGAGATGGTGATCAAGTCGGCGCAGATGGGCGTGGCGATCGTGGTGTCGCGCAGCGGCATCACGCAGATGGGCCACCAGATCGCGCAGTCGGTCGGTGTGTGCGCGATTGGGCGGGCGACGAACAAGCGCTTTGTTTGCTACGCCAGCCCGCAGCGCCTGCTGCTCGAGCCAGGACTTGTGACGCGCGAGGCGGGATTGCCAGCTTCGGCCCCGGCCTCGACCGCCGCGTCTTGATCGGCGGCCGGGCTTTGTCTTCGCCGGCCATGCCGGTCAGCTTTCTGCGCTAAGGTAGTCGCATGAACACATTATTTTTGAAACTGGGCTGGAAGTCGACTTGGCGTGATCTGCGGGCGGGGGAGTTGCGCCTGCTCGTCGTGGCCGTGACGCTGGCGGTCGCCTCACTCACGGCGGTCGGCTTTTTTGCTGACCGGCTCCAGGGCGGGCTCGAGCGTGACGCACGCCAGTTGCTCGGGGGCGACGCGATCGTCAACAGCGACCAGCCGACCCCCGAGGCTTTCGTCTCGCGGGCGCAGGCGCTCGGCTTACGTACTTCGTCGCAGCTGAGTTTTCCGACCATGGCGCGCGCGCGCGATGAAGACGGTGGTGCCAGCAAACTGGTGGCTTTCAAGGCGGTTGCTGCGGGTTATCCCTTGCGCGGCGCGATGCGCGTGGCAGACGGGCCCGAGGCAGCTGCTCAGGCCACGCGCGAGGTACCGGCCCCCGGCACGGTCTGGGTCGAGGCGCCGCTGCTCGACTCCCTGAACCTTGCCATCGGCCAGCCGCTGTTGCTGGGTGACGCGCGCTTTGTGGTGAACAAGATCATCGTGACCGAGCCCGACCGTGGCGGCGGCTTCATCAGTTTTTCGCCACGCGTCATGGTCAACCAGGCCGACGTGGCGGCCACCGGCCTGATCCAGCCTGCCAGCCGCATGACGTACCGGCTGGCCGTGGCGGGCGATGACCGTCAGGTCAAGGTTTATGTGGATTGGGCTCAGGCTGAGGTTAAAAAACCGAATGCGCGGGGGGTGCGCATCGAGTCGCTGGACAGCGGCCGGCCTGAAATGCGGCAAACCCTGGACCGCGCCGAGAAGTTCCTCAATCTCGTGAGTCTGCTGGCGGCGCTGCTCAGCGCGGTGGCGGTGGCGATTGTGGCGCGTGGTTTTGCCGCCAGGCACCTGGACGACTGCGCCATGCTGCGGGTGCTCGGTCAGCCGCAACGCACCATTGCGCTGGCGTTCATCTTTGAATTCGTGGTGGTCGGCGTGTTCGCCAGTGCCCTGGGCGTGGCGCTCGGTTTTGCCGTGCATTACGGGTTCGTTTTGCTGCTGGCTGGCTTGGTGGAGTCGGCCTTGCCGGCGGCCACCTGGTGGCCGGCCACGTTTGGCATGGGCATGGGCCTGACCCTGATGCTGGCCTTTGGTTTGCCGCCGGTGTTGCAACTGGCGCAGGTGCCACCCTTGCGCGTCATTCGCCGGGAGGTCGGCAATCTCAAGCCGGTGTCGCTGCTGGTGCTGCTGGTCGGTGTGGCGGGTTTTGCCGCGCTCTTGCTGGCCGCCAGCCGCGACATCAAGCTCGGTCTGATTGCTGTTGGCGGCTTTGCCGGCGCGGTGCTGCTGTTTGCGCTGGCCAGTTATGTGGCGGTGCGCTTGCTGCGGGCCAGCGTCAACGAAACCACGGCGCCACGCTGGCTGGTGCTGGCCACCCGGCAAATGGCGGCCCGGCCGGTGTACGCCGTGGTGCAGGTCAGCGCGCTGGCGGTTGGCTTGCTGGCGCTGGTGCTGCTGGTTTTGCTGCGCACCGACCTCATCAGAAGCTGGCGCGAAGCCACACCGGTCGACGCGCCCAACCGCTTCATCATCAATGTGCAGCCCGAGCAAAGCGCGGCCTTTCAGCAAGCCCTGAAAGACGCCGGCGTCGCGCGTTACGACTGGTACCCGATGATTCGGGGGCGTCTGGTTGCGGTCAATGGTCGCAACGTCAAGCCAGAGGATTACCTTGATGAGCGCGCCCAGCGGCTGGTTGACCGGGAGTTCAATTTGTCGAACGCCGCGCAGCAGCCACAGCACAACCAGGTGCTCGCCGGGCGCTGGACGCCTGAAGAAAAAGATGCCCTGAGCGTCGAGCAGGGGCTGGCCGACACGCTGGGGCTCAAGCTCGGCGACAGCCTGCGCTTTGACATTGGCGGGCAACTCAGCGAAGCCAGGATCACCAGCTTGCGCAAGGTCGACTGGGGCTCCATGCGGGTGAACTTCTTTGTGATCTACCCGGTCAGCCAGCTGCCCGACATGCCGCTGACCTTCATCAGCGCCTTCCGGGCGCCTGAGCGCTCTGCGCAGGCAAGGCCTGAAGCTGCGCCGGGGAGCCCCCGCCCCGGCAACTTTGACAACGAACTGGTGCGTGCCTTCCCCAACATCACCAATGTCGACATGACTGCCACGCTGGCGCAGGTGCAGCGCGTGCTCGACCAGGTCATACGCGCCGTTGAATTCCTGTTTGGCTTCACGCTGGCGGCCGGTCTGGTGGTGCTGTTTGCTGCGGTGACGGCCACGCGTGAGGAGCGCGCTCGCGAATTCGCGATCATGCGGGCCGTCGGCGCCCGCGCCACCTTGTTACGCCAGGTGCAGCGCGCCGAGCTGGCCGGCGTTGGCTTGCTGGCTGGCTTTCTGGCGTCTGCCGTGGCCGTGGCGGTCGGCTGGGCGCTGGCGCGTTATGTGTTCGGGTTTGCGTGGTCTGCTTCCTGGCTGGTCTTGCTGCTCGGCAGCCTGGTGGGCGCGGCGCTGGCGCTGGCCGCCGGCTGGTGGGGCTTGCGCTCGGTACTCAACACGCCGGTCGTTGAAACCCTGCGGCAGTCGCAGTGATGCGCGCACGGCCGCCAGCGTGAAGCTCTCCCGCAGACCCTTGATCCCCGCGCCAAACCGAGCCCTCAAACCTCCGGATCCGGCTCAGCGGAAGTGGTGCGCCCGGGGGTCATCAAGCCGGAGGCTGATCTCCAAACCAGTGGCGCGGCAGCACCGGATCGCGTTGACCCGGACAGTTGGGCCGGTCCAGCGGGTGAGGGAACTGCTCGCAGTAGCCCAGCGAAGTAGCCCGGTCTTTGCGCAGCAAAGTTAGCTCAAACACTTGCGGTGCCCAGAAGCCGCCCAGATTCACCATGCCAGCACAGTTGTTGGGATGGTTGTGCAGCACCCAAAAGTGCCGGGTTATCTTTTCAAAGAATGTGCTGACCATCTTAAAAAACAGGGGGTCACCCCAGTTCACGACGTCATGAATCTCGATCACGATGATTCGAAATCGCTTGAGAAGCTCTTCGGTGACGCCCAGCAAAGACAGGTATTCCCCACCTTCAATATCCATCTGCAAGAGCATGTCGTCGCCAGACTTGAAGTCATCCGTGGCGCGAACCCAAGTGTCCAGCGTGGTGTAGACATCATCGTCAAAAACCCCGATGTACTTCTTCAAGAATGACTTGGGGGTCAGGTTCATGGGCGGGCCATCGACGCTGTAGTCGGCGAGATGCGACTCTATGCCTTTGCGGCTTTGAATATCGAGTTCGAAACCCGCAACGACATCAACGCCCGGGGAAAAACAGGTCTTGATGCCCTCGAAATCGGCGGGAAGCAGGTAGCCGCCATCGGAGTCTCCCCCGTAGCGCTGAAGCTCAAACCTGGTTTTAACGGGCCGAAGCGAGTTCGCAAGCTGCCGAAGCTTGTCTCGCGCGGTCATCGTCTGCACATAGAGACCATGCCGGAACAGGGAAGATTTGTCGAGTTTCATAGTCCGGATTGTGAGTGAACGGCTTGCCTGCGCCCCTTCTTTCTCAAGTTGGTTTTTTCCGATGGTCTCAGCTTGGTGCCAGCCGGACCATAAATTGTGCCGTTTGGTCCAGCGCATCGCGGGCCTCGGGCAGCAGCCTGGCCATGACTACAAAGGCGTGCGGCGTGTGCGCCCATTGCAGGCAGCGGCTGTCGCCGCCCGCGGCTTGCAGTTTTTGGTGCAGTTGCAAGGCGTCGTCCAGCAGTATTTCCGACTGGCTGACCACCGTCAGGCAGGGCGGCAGCCCGGCCAGGTTGCCAAACAGGGGAGAGATTCTGGGGTCGTGGGCTGGCAAGCCGGGGGCGTACATGGGCACGACTTCATCGAGCAGTTGCCGGTTCAGCATCACGTCTTTGGCCGCTCTGGAGGTGATCGAGGCACTTTGCTGCGTCAGGTCCAGCCAGGGTGAAAAAAGCACCAGACCCCGCGGCGCGGGCAGCTCGGCATCGCGAATCGACTGCGCGGCAGCAAGCGCCAGATTGCCGCCGGCACTGTCACCCGCGATAAAGAGGCGCTGCGCCGGAACGCCTTGCGCCAACAGTGCCCGGTAGACCGTCATCACGTCTTCATGGGCCGCCGGATAAGGGTGCTCTGGCGCCAGTCGGTAGTCGACCATCAGCATCCTGACCCCGGCTTTTTGCGCCAGCTGTGCGGCCATGTCGCGGTGGCTGTTGGGGCTGCCCATGACAAAAGCGCCGCCGTGCAGGTACAGGCAAATGGGCGAACGCGCATCCAGCGCCAGCGCCTTGGGCGCCACCCATTCCACTTTCACGCCGGCGATCTGGTCCGGGCGCACGGAGATGCTGGGGCTGATCCGGCTGAAGTCCCTGGCCAGGAACTTGCGCGCCTGGCTAAAACGCGCTTGCGGCGACAGCTTCATGCTGGCGCGCTGACGCGATTTCAACAACCGGCTGAGGAAAAAGTTTTGAAGGCTCATGCGGGCTCTTCGCCTTTCAGGCTGGGCGGGTTTCGGTCAGGAAGTCTTGCGGCGCAAAGCGGGCCAGGCGCCTGCGCAGCGTGAAGGTCGTCCAGGGCCAGTTGCTGCTGTTGCGCCCGTTTTGGTCCTGGAAATAGCTGCTGCAACCACTGTTCCATACCGTGTGCGCCAGCGCTGTCTGGATTTGCTGGTTGTAGACCTTGTAGCGCGCCGGGTTAACCGATATCTTGCAAATGTTTTGCCTGCGGGCCGTGGTGATGGCCGAAACGATGAATTCCAGCTGGGCCTCGATGATGACAAAGGCCGAGGAATAGGTGTAAAGGTTGGGGCCGAGGGTCAGGAAAAGGTTGGGGCAGTCTTGCGTCATCGTGCCCATAAAGGCCGTGGGCGAACCCTGCCATTGCGCCGACAGATGCTCACCGCTTTGCCCCAGAACGCGGCTGGCCATGGGCGGGTTGGCCACTTCGAAGCCGGTGGCATAGATGATGGCGTCAACTTCGCAGGCGCTGCCGTCGCTGGCGATCACTTTGTTGCCCTGAATTTCCTGCACACCGCCCACCACCTGCACATGGGGCCGGGCAAGGGCGCGGTACCAAGTGTTGGACAGCAGGATGCGCTTGCAGCCGATGGCGTAGTCCGGCCGCAGCTTGGCGCGCAGTGCCTCACCCTTCACGCTTCGCTCCATGTTTTTCAGGCCCTGGGCTTGAATCCGCTTGAGCAGCCAGTGGTAGTTCAGGCTCTTGTTCAACAGCTCAAACTGCAAGTACAGGGCTTTGCGAAGCAGGGACTGCGTCCAGGGGTGTTTTTCGAACAGGGTTTGCCAGCGCGGCGAAATGGCTGCGTCCAGCTTGGGCAACACCCAGGGCGCTGTGCGCTGGAACAGCGTGAGCTGCGCCACCTGCGCCTGGATGTGCGGCACAAACTGGATGGCCGAGGCGCCCGAGCCAATGACTGCGACCCGCTTGCCTTTGAAGTCAAAGCCATGGTTCCAGCGTGAAGAATGGAACTGCACGCCGGTGAAGGTGTCCATGCCCTTGATCTTTGGCAACACCGGCACATGCATGGGGCCGCAGGCCAGCACCACAAACCGGGCCCAAAAAATTCCGGCGCTGGTTTGCAGGCGCCAGCTTTTTTGCGCCTCCATCCAGCGCACTTCGCTCACTTCATGCTCAAGCCGGATCAGGCCCGTGAGGCCGAACTTTTCGGCCGTGTCGAGGCTGTAGTTCCTGATCTCGTCCTGTCCGGCGAAAAACCGGCTCCAGCGCGGGTTGGGTGCGAAAGAATAGGAATACAGCGCCGAGGGAACGTCGCAGCCGCAGCCCGGGTAAGTGTTGTCGCGCCAGACGCCGCCGATCTCGCTGGCTTTTTCCAGCACCACAACGTCCACGCCCGCCTGACGCAGCCGGATCGCAGCACCGATGCCGGCGAATCCGGCGCCGACCACGAGCGCTTCGTGAACGAGCGGCTGGTCTTGCCCCTTCGGATGTCCGTCAGTCATGCCCCGAATTCGGCTTGGGCTTTTTCAGGAACGGGTGAGGGCCGCCTTGCGGGCGGCCATCACAGTTTGCGAGCTGGGGCGCTCGGCCAGCATCTTGAGGTAGGGCTTGTAGTCCAGGCCGTGGCGAAGCAGCAGGTCCTCGCCGAAGACGGCGCGGCTTGCCATGCCCACCAGCGGCAGGTTGCTGAAAGCCACGCAGTCCGCCAGAGTGAACATGTCGCCGGCGATGTAGGGCGAAAACCGGGCCAGGCGCTGGAAGGCGGGTATGTTCTTGTCCAGTCGCTTGCGCACGGAGATTTGCGTGGTCTCGCTCACCTTGCCGCCAAAAAAAGCCTGGGCGTACAGCTCGCGCGCCACCAGTTCGAGGTGCAGGTTCAGGAAAGTGATCAGCTCGCGCACCTTGGCCGCGGCGAACGGGTCTGCGGGCAGCAAAGCTTGTGCGGGGTATTGCGCCTCCAGAAAATCCAGAATGACGGCGCTTTCGCAAAGACTGCCCTGGGTGGTGCGGATGTAGGGTACCTTGGCCAGGGGCGAGCAGGTCAGCACGGCCTCTTCTTTGCTGCCTGGGCGGACATGCTCTTCGGTAAAGGGAATCTCTTTTTCAAGCATCACCTGCTTGACGATGTTGTAGTAGTTGGAGATGGCAAAGCCGTACAGTGTGATCATTTTTCAAGGGTCCTTTTGGTGGTTCCCGAGTGTAGATCGACCAAGCTGCGCCACCGGGCTTGTATCGGGGGGATGTCGTGTTTCGGCATGCCGCCGCCTGCTGCGTCTGCCTTGCCCAACCTGCTGAGGCGGTTGAGGCCGACGCTCGGACACAATACTGCCCATCATGCAAATTGAAGAAATACCGCCCGGCAACCCCCCTTTTGAAACACCGTTTGCCTGGATCGGCGGCGAAGGCCAGATTCATGCACTGGTCGATCGTTTTTACGACCTGATGGACCTGGAGCCGGGCTACGCGGCCTTGCGCGCGGCCCATGGCAGCGAGCTGGTGAATGCACGCGACAAGCTCAAGATGTTTTTAACCGGCTGGATGGGCGGGCCGCAGCACTACACCGAAAAATTTGGCCATCCGCGCCTGCGCATGCGCCACATGCCGTTTTCCATCGGCATTGCAGAGCGTGACCAGTGGGTGGCCTGCATGAACCAGGCGATGCAGGAAACCGGCGTTGACGAAACCCTGCGCGCGCGCCTGAAGGACTCCTTCATGCAGACCGCCGACTGGATGCGCAACCGGGGCGTCTGAGACCGGTCAAAGACCCGCTGGGCTCAAGACCAGCCGGCGTCCACCGTGAACTCTTGCGCGGTGCACATGGCGGCGTCGTCCGAGGCCAGAAACAAGACCATGCGCGCAATGTCCATGGGCTGCAGCTTGTCGGGCAGGCACTGGTTTTGATGCAATGATTTTTCGCCCTCGGCATCCAGCCACAGCTTGACTTGCCGCTCGGTCATGACCCAGCCGGGCGACACGGTGTTGATGCGGATGCGGTGCTCGCCCAGGGTTTTGGCCAGGCCGCGCGTCAGGCCGTTGACCGAGGACTTGGCCACGGCGTAGCAGGGAAAGCCGGCGCCCTTGGTCTGCCAGCCGGTCGAGCCCAGGTTGATCACCGAGCCGCGGCCCAGGCGCTTCATGCCGGGCACCAGTGACTGGATCGCAAAGAACGCCGGCCGCTGATTCACCGCCATGCGCTCGTCCCAGTACTCGACGGTAACCGATTCCATGGTGTGGCGGTCATCGCGTGCGACGTTGTTGACCAGCGTTGAAAAATCGCCCAGCTGCCCGACCGCCAGCGCCATGGCGCGTTGCAAGGCCGCAATGTCGCGCACGTCGCAAGCGCGCCACCAGGGCGCCAGATAACCGGCCTGGCTGAGGCGGCTGACCAGTTCATCGGCTTCCTGTTCGGCCAGATCGACAAAGGCTACCTGGGCGCCTTGCTGTGCAAAGGCCTCGACGATGGCCGCGCCAATGCCGGTGGCGCCGCCGGTCACAAAAACGCGCTGGCCGGCCAGGCTGGGGTAGCGGCTGCCGGTTGAGCTGGCTGGGGGCGTCGGTTCTGGTGCGCTCATGGGTAGATTCCGAAAAAGGATCGTTTTGTTAAAACCGGGGGCGTGCCGGGTTGAAGTCGGGCTGGTGCTTGCGCATCTCGCTGGCGTCGTCGCGGTGCGTGATGCCGCAGGCCAGGTAATTCTGGTGCAAGCGCGCCAGCGCCGCCCGGTCGAGTTTCACGCCCAGGCCTGGGCCTTCGGGTGGCGCCAGCTGGCCGTCGCGAATGCTCAGCTTGCCGCCTTCAATCACTTCGTCTTCCTGCCAAGGGTAATGCGTGTCGCTGGCGTAGGTCAGATTGGGCAGCGTCACGCCCACATGCGTCATGGCCGCCAGACTGATGCCCATGTGGGAATTCGAGTGCATCGAAATGCCCAGCCCAAAGACCCGGCCGATGGCCGCCAGTTGCTGCGTGGCGCGCAGGCCGCCCCAGTAATGATGGTCGGACAAGATGACCTGAACCGCGTTGAGCGCGATGGAGCGCGGCAAATGGCCGAAAGCAATTGTCACCATGTTGGTGGCCAGCGGCATGCTGGCAAAGGTGGCTACCTGGCCCATTTCCTCGAGCGTGCTGACCGGGTCTTCCAGGTATTCGAGCAGGCCGGGTTCGGACAGCGCCGGCATCAGGCGGCGCGTGGTCTCGACCGACCAGCCGCCGTTGGGGTCAATGCGCAGCGGGTAGCCGGGAAAAGCCGCGCGCAAGGCACGCAGGCCCTCGACCTCGAGTTCGGGCTCGAACACGCCGGCCTTGAGCTTGATCGAGCCAAAGCCGTACTGGTCGATCATGCGGCGCGCCTGCTCGACCAGTTGCTCCGGCGTGATGGCCTCGCCCCAGGTATCGGTCGGGTAGCCCGGGTCGCTGTGGTGCCGGGCAAACTTGTAAAACAGGTAAGCGCTGTAGCCCACATGCGAGCGCACCGCGCCGCCCAGCAAGTCATGCACCGGCCGGCCGGTGAGCTGGCCCTGCAAGTCCCAGAAGGGCACCTCGAAGGCGCCCAGCGCGCTGGCCCTGGCCTTGTCGCCCTTGGGCGGAAAGGGGTGGCTGATGTCGGGGTCGTCTCCGACCGAGCGGTACACCGCCTGTGTCAGCGCGTTCAGGTGAAACGGGTCCATGCCGACCAGCAGGGGCGCGATGCGTCGCAGGTTCGTCAGCGTGTCCGACTCCCCGTAGCTTTCGCCCAGCCCGATCAGGCCGCTTTCCGTCTCGACCTCGATGATGCTGCGCAAGGCCCAGGGCTGGTGCACGCCCGCCACGTTGAGCAGCGGCGGATCGCGAAAGGCGATGGGCGTGATGCGGACGTCAGCAATTCGGTCGGTCATGAAACACCTTGTTGAGGATCAGGAAGGTCGGAAATATCAGAAATATCAGAAATATCAGTAAGGGGCGTGAAGTTCAGGAAGCGCGTGAAGTTCAGGCCGTGCGGGCTTGCAGGCGCAGCGTCATCGGGCCGCTGAGGGACTCGCCACGCGCCAGCAGCACGCTGCCGGTGCCGGCCACGCCGCGCGCGGCCAGGTTAAAGCCATTGGCCACATGGCTGACCGGCTCGATGCACAGGTAGCCGCCCTGGGGCGGGCGATGCACCACCAGATGCGACAGCGCCGGGCCGGTCTGGAGTTCAAGCACATCGCCTGCAGGCAAGCCCAGCTCAAGCTGGCCGTCCCAGCCCGAGAGGTAATCGGTCATCGTGCCGTCGCGCAGGGCGCGCGCCACTTCAAAGGATTCATCAGCCTGCAAGGGGCGGGCGGATTCGGCCAGAAAGTCCGGGTCGCTGCGCCACCACTGGCTGGCGCGGTAGCGCAGACGCGCCGATGGTTGATGCAGGAAATACGGATGCCAGCCCAAGCCGGCGGGCATGCGGCGCGCGTCGAGGTTGCTCAGCTTCAAGTCCATCTGCAGCGAATCAGCTTGCAGCTGAAGCTGCATCTCGCCGCGGAAATGCCAGGGCCAGGCGGCGCTGGCCGGATGGTCCAGCGCCAGCGTGGCCGATTGCGCGTCATGCGCCAGCACCGTCCAGGCCATGCCGTGCGCCGGCCCGTGCAGGGTGTGCGGTGCGGCGTCCGGGTGCGGGCTCAGGGCCACCACGCCGTCTGGCGTCTGAAGCTGCGCGTTGGCAATGCGGTTGGAATAAGGCAGCAGCGGGTAAATGCCGCCCTTGGCCCAGCGCAGCGGGTCCACGCCTTGCGCGCTGTAGGGATGCAGCAGATCGGCCGCGCTGCCGTCTGCGCGTGCCAGCGACAAGCTGCATACCCGTGCCCCCGCCGCTGGCCTGAGCACCGCGCAGGCGGCGCCGGCGCGCAAGACCAGGTCGCCGGGGAATGTGGCGGGCTCGGTGGCGGCCCGGTTGGCGTGGTTGGCGTGGTTCGCGCGGTTCTCAGGCATAGGCGCTCGAGCCATCGGGCTTGGTCGGCACCTTGCGTTCCCAGTGAATGTAGTGCTCGGTGCCCAGCAGGGCTTCGTCCATCTCCACGCCCCAGCCCGGGCGGTCCGGCCGCAGTTCGAGGTAACCGTCTTTGGGCATGTAGGGGTCTTTGACGTACCAGGCGCCTTCGCTGCGCACTTCCGCCGTCACGGTGGAATCGGTGCCGAAAGCGTAGCCCGGTCCGGCGGGCAAGCGGTATTCGAGGATGCGGAAGTTCGGCTGGCTGGCGCAAAAGTGCAGGTTCACGGCGGTGGCCAGTGGCCCCATCGGGTTGTGCGGCGCAATGCTGACCATGTGGGCCTGCGCCAGCGCATTGATTTGCAGCATTTCGGTGATGCCGCCGACCACGCAGATATCGGGCTGGATGATGTCGCAGCCGCGCACCTGCAAGAGCCGCAGGAATTCAAAGCGGCTGTAAAGCGACTCACCGGTGGCCAGCGTGCAACTCAGGCCGCGTTTGAGCTCGCCCCAGGCCTCGAAGTTTTCGGGGCGAATCGGCTCTTCAAAAAACAGCGGGTCATAAGGCGCCAGCGCGTTGCCCAGCTGCACGGCCTGGGTGGTCTCAAAAATCTTGGCGTGCGCGTCAAAAGCCAGTTCGTACTCGGGCTTGACAGTCTCGCGCAGCTGCCGGAAGTAATCTGCCGACGAGCGCACCACCTCGCCCCAGCGGTGGCGGTGCATGTCGATGCGGTAGGGGCTGAGCTTGAAGGCTTTGATGCCCCATTCCTCGTTCAGCGCGTCCATGGCGTCACGCGCCTGGGGAGCGTCCGGGGCGGTGTACATGCCGGCGTAAATCTCCACCTTGTCTCGCACGCGGCCGCCCAGCAACTGGTAGACCGGCACGCCCAGCGCCTTGGCCGAGATGTCCCACAGGCAATGGTCAATCGCCGAAATGGCGGCCAGACCCAGCGCACCCGGCGGAAAGCGGGTCTGCTTCATCAGGTACTGGTGGATGTGGGTGATGCGGCGCGGGTCTTGCCCCTTGATGAAGAGCAGCAGGTATTCAAGCAGCGGAAACAGCGCCAGATCGGGGCCGTGGTTGTAGCACTCGCCCCAGCCGGTGATGCCTTCGTCGGTGTCCAGAGCCACCACCACGCGCGGGCGGTCCTTGTCACGCGACATGAAAACGCGCAATCGGTCAATCTTCATTGCGATCAGCCTTTAGGGAAATAATGCGCGCGCTTCATGCGCGTCTGAACGTAAACATGCTCTTCGAAGCTGCCGTCCACATACGAGCCGGAAGCCTTGGACACCGGGATCGAGACGTTCGCCTGGCTCGGGAAACGGGCGACGAAATCTTCGTCAATGTCCACGCCCAGACCGGGCCCGTCAGGCACCTTGAGAAAGCCGTTTTCTTGGGTGAGCGCCGGCAAGGCGGTGTGCGCCCGGCCCTCCCAGTCGTCTTCGATGCGCTCGAGAAACAGGGTGTTGGGAATCGCCGCCAGCAGGTGCAGCGCGGCGTATTCGGCCACCGGCCCGAGCGAGCCCGAGTGCGGCGCCATCATGATGTGATGCGCCTCGGCCATGGCCGCAATTTTCTTCATCTGCGTGATGCCGCCAGCGCGTCCGGTATCGGGTTGCACCACGTCAACGAGTTCCTCCTCGATCAGTTGCCGCAACCCGAAGATCGTGGTCATGCGCTCGCCTGCGGCCAGCGGTATGTTGGAGGCATCACGGATGCGCCGGTAACCATCGAGGTTGTCGGGTGCGATCGGGTCTTCCATGAAGAGCAGCTTGTAGGGCTCGAGTTCGCGCGCCAGCGTGGCCGCGTCCGCAGGCGTCAGCCAGGGCGGCCCGTGCAGGTCGATCATCAGGTCGATGTCGTCGCCGACGGCCTCGCGCAGGGCGGCGATCTTGCGCACCGGGTCCGAGACGCCGCCGCACTTGAGGGCGGTGACGCCGCGCGCCTTGAGGGCCAGCGCAGTTTCAGGCGTACTGGCATGGGCATACATGCGCACCTGGCTGCGCACCTGGCCGCCGAGCAGGCTCCACACCGGCACGCCCAGCACCTTGCCCTTGATGTCCCACAAAGCCATGTCGATGCCGGTCATGGCGCCGGCGCCCACCGTGCCCGTCATGCCGTGGCCCATGATGGCGATCTGCATTTTTTGCCAGAGCCGCTCGATGTGCTGCGGGTCTTCGCCGATCAGCAAGGCCTTGAGGTCTTGCACGGCGGTTTCGATCACGCGCGGCCAGCCCGAGCATTCGCCGATGCCGACCACGCCCTCGTCGGTGTAGACCTTCACAAACAGCCAGTTGCGCGTGCCGGTCAGGTTGCCTGAATAGGTTTGCGTGCCAAAGCTGCCGTCCGAGGCCCAGCTCTTGAGGCTGGGCGCGCCCACATGCATCAGAAAGGTTTTGACCTCGGTGATCTTCACGCGGCCGCTCCCCGGCTGGCGTTTTCGTCATAGCGAAAGCGCTTGTGAATGCTGCGCGCCCGTGGGTCGGGCCGCGGAATGGCCGACAGCAGGGCTTGGGTGTAGGGGTGGTTCGGGTGGTCGCAGACTTGTTCGGTCAGGCCGGTCTCGACCACCTTGCCGCGGTGCATCATGGCCACGCGGTCGCAAAAGTAGCGGATCACCGCGATGTCGTGGCTGATGAAGATGAACGACAGGCCCAACTCGTCTTGCAGCTTGAGCAGCAAGTCCAGCATCTGCGAGCGCAGGGACACATCAAGCGCCGACGTGGCTTCGTCGGCCACGATCAGGCGCGGGTTCAGCGCGATGGCGCGGGCAATGCCGATGCGCTGACGCTGGCCGCCCGAAAAAGCATGCGGATAGCGTTCACGCCAGGCCGGCTCCATGCCGACTTGTTCGAGCAGTTGCGCCACACGGTCATCGAGTTCCTTGCCTTGGGCGATGCCATTGACCAGCAGCGGCTCGCCAATGATTTGCGCCACTGTCATGCGCGGGTTGAGCGAACTCACCGGGTCCTGAAAGATCATGCGGATGTCCCGCCGGCATTGCTTGAGCGTGGCTTTGTCGGCCTGCATCAGATCGATCACCGAGCCATCGGCTTGCCGGTAGTTGATCTGGCCGGCGGTTGGCTCATAGACCCGCAACAGGCAGCGACCCATCGTGGTCTTGCCGGACCCGGACTCGCCCACAATGCCCAGCGACTCGCCCGGCAGCACCGACAGCGACACGCCGTCAACTGCCTTGGTGATGTTCTTGCCCTGCTTGAAATACATGGCCAGGTCGCGCACTTCCAGAATCGGCAAGGCGTCGGCAGCTAACTCGGTGCGTGCCACGCGCAGATCGGCCTTGCGCCCAAGCTTGAGCACCGAGCCGATCAGCATGCGCGTGTAGTCGTCCTGCGGGCTGTGAAATATCTGGTCGACTGGGCCGTTTTCGACCACCTTGCCGTGGTTCATGACGATCACGCGGTCGGCGATTTCCGCGACCACGCCCATGTCGTGGGTGATGAACATCACCGCCATGCCGTGCGACTTTTGCAGCCGGCGTATCAGGTCCAGAATCTCGGCTTGCGTGGTCACGTCAAGCGCCGTGGTCGGCTCGTCGGCGATCAGCAGCGCCGGGTTGCAGGCCAGCGACATGGCGATCATCACGCGCTGGCGCATGCCGCCCGAGAACTCGAAGGTGTAGCGGTCGATGGCGATGTCCGGCTTTGGAATCTCCACCTGCCCCAACAGCTCGATGCAGCGGGCTCGGGCTTCGGCTTTGGACATGTTGCGGTGCAGCTTCAGGACCTCGGTGATCTGGTTGCCCACGGTGTGCACCGGCGACAGCGAGGACATGGGCTCCTGGAAGATCATGGCAATCGCCGAGCCGCGGACCTGCCGGATTTCCTTGCTGCGCGGATGCAGCCTGGCCAGGTCCACCGTGGCGCCGGCTTGCGGCGTGAACAGCATGGAGCCGCCGATGATGCGGCCGGGCTCGTCAACGATTTGCAGGATAGAGCGGGCGGTGACGCTCTTGCCGCTGCCGCTTTCACCGACCACGCAAAGCGTTTGTCCGTGTTCGACATCAAAGGAAACATCGTCAACGGCCTTGATGACGCCATTGCGCACCGCAAAGTGCGTGCTCAGATTGCGCACCGACAGCAGCGGCGTCGCGGCTGTGGCCGCAGGAGAAGTGTTCGGTGCGTTCATTTGTTGTACGGGTCAGAGGCGTCGCGCAGGCCGTCACCTAAAAAGTTCAGCGCGATCACGGCCAGCACCACGGCCGCACCCGGGGCAAACAGCCAGGGCGCGGTGGCAATCGAGCGGATGTTTTGTGCCTCTCGCAGCAGCACGCCCCAGGAGATGGTCGGCGGTTGCAGGCCCAGGCCCAGAAAGCTCAGCGAGGTTTCGGCCAGAATCATGGCCGGCACGGCCAGCGTCACCGAAGCAATGATGTGGCTGGAAAAGCTCGGCAACATGTGGCGAAAGATGATGCGGCCTTCAGAGACGCCGTCTAGCCGCGCCGCGGTCACAAACTCCTCGGTGCGCAGGCTCAGGAAGCGCCCGCGCACCACCCGCGCCAGTTGCGCCCAGCCGGTCAGTGACAAGATCACGGTGATCATCAGGTAATTCAGGATCGCCGGCCAGTCTTGCGGCAGCGCTGCCGCCAGCGCCAGCCAGATCGGGATGGTCGGCAGCGACAGCACCAGCTCGATCACGCGCTGGATCACGAAGTCGGTTTTGCCGCCGTAGTAGCCCGAGATGCCGCCCAGCACGATGCCCAGGAACAGCGACAGGAACACGCCCAGCAGGCCGACCGACAAGGAAATTTGCGAGCCCTGCATGATGCGGCTGTAGACGCAGCGTCCGAGACGGTCGGCGCCAAACAGGAACAGGGGCTGGCCGGCTTCTTCAGAGGCAAACAGGTGCGTGCGGCTGCTGAACAGCCCCATCACCTTGTATTCATAGCCCTCGCCGAGGAATTGCAAATACACCTTTCGACTGGTGTCAGGTTCGTAGACCGAAGCCAGCGTTACCGGGTCGCGCTTGAGCACGTAGGGGTGGATGTAGGGGCGCAGCGACCACGCACCGTTCGCGTCGGTGCCGAACATGTGCACGCTTTGCGGTGGATGAAAGACGGCGCGGCGGTTTTGTTGCTCGGGGTCGTTGTTGGCAAAAAAGCCGGGCACCACCGCAATGATGTACAGCGCAATGGTCACCATCAGGCAGACCATGGCCAGGCGGTGCTTTTTGAAAGCCCACCAGACCAATTGCCATTGGGAGGCGACGGCCAGTCGGCTGGCGCCGGTGTCGGCGGCTTGGTTGAGATTGCTTGCGAGAGAACTCATGTCTGATTAGCCCCGGTTCATTCAAGGCGGATGCGCGGGTCGACCAGCGCCAGCAGGATGTCGCTGATCAGCGCGCCGATCACCGTGAGAGCGCAGATCAGCAGGATGAAGGCGCCGGCCAGGTACATGTCCTGGCTCATGAGCGATTGCAGCAGCAAGGGGCCGGCCGTGGGCAGGCTCAGCACGATGGCCACAATGATCGAGCCTGACACCAGGTTGGGCAGCAGCCAGGCGATGGTGGAAATAAAGGGATTCAGCGCCAGCCGCATCGGGTACTTCACCAGCAAGGCGAATTCGGACAGGCCCTTGGCCCGGGCCGTCGTCACGTAGGGGCGGCTCAACTCGTCGAGCATGTTGGCGCGCATCACGCGGATCAGGCTGGCCGTGCCCGAGACCGCCAGGATGATGACCGGAATCCACAGGTGCTGAAGGAAATCCATGAACTTGGCCCAGGTCCAGGGAGCGTTCTGGAACTCCTCTGAAAAGAGGCCGCCCACGCTCTGGCCGAATTCAACCGCCGCGATGTACATCAGCACCAGCGCCAGCAAAAAACTGGGCACCGCCAGGCCCAGAAAGGAGAAGAAGGTAACGACATAGTCGCCGATCGAGTATTTCTTGACCGCCGAAAAAACGCCCACCGGCAGGGCAATTCCCCAGGTCAGCAGCAGCGTCGAGAAGGTCAGGATCAGTGTCAGCGCCATACGTTCCCAGATCAGCTCGGAGACTGGTTGCTGCCACTCGAAACTCAGGCCGAAGTCGCCAC
>CAJAOB010000054.1 GCA_903941205.1 uncultured Burkholderiales bacterium
CGGCCGGCACGCTGCTGATTCAGCTCGGCGGACCCGGCATGCGCATCGGCATGGGTGGCAGCGCCGCCAGTTCCATGGCTTCGGGCACCAACGCGGCCGAACTCGACTTTGATTCGGTGCAGCGCGGCAACCCGGAAATCGAGCGACGCGCCCAGGAGGTCATCAACCAGTGCGCGCAGCTTGGCGCGGCCAATCCGATCCTGGCCATACACGACGTGGGCGCGGGCGGCTTGTCCAACGCTTTTCCCGAGCTGGTCAACGATGCCGGCCGCGGCGCCCGTTTTGACCTGCGCGCCGTGCCGCTCGAGGAAAGCGGCCTGAGCCCCAAGGAAATCTGGAGCAACGAAAGTCAGGAGCGCTACGTGATGGCCATAGCGCCTGAATCACTGCCCCAGTTCCAGGGCTTTTGCGAGCGCGAACGCTGCCCGTTTGCAGTGGTTGGCGTGGCGACTGAGGAGCGGGATCTGCTTGTGATTGATGGTGGCGCAGATTCTTCATTCAAACCAGGGCCGCAGAACCGGCTTAGCCGGGCTGCAGGCGCAGCGGCCCCCCCGGGGGGCAGCGACGTACACGAAGTGACGAGCGTGGGGGCACCCGTCAATATGCCCATGAACGTGTTGCTGGGCAAGCCGCCCAAGATGCACCGCGACGTCAAAAGCCTGCAAAGGCCGGTCAAGGCGCTGGACCTCACCGGGGTCGACTTGCAGCAAAGCGTTATCCAGGTTCTCAGCCATCCGAGCGTGGCCTCCAAGCGCTTTCTCATCACCATTGGCGACCGGACCGTGGGCGGCCTGACGCACCGCGACCAGATGGTCGGCCCCTGGCAAGTGCCGGTGGCCGATTGCGCTGTGACGCTGGCCGACTTCCAGGGCTTTGCGGGCGAGGCCATGAGCATGGGCGAACGCACACCGCTGGCGGTCACCAATGCGGCCGCGTCCGGTCGCATGGCCGTGGCCGAAGCCATCACCAACTTGCTGGCCGCGCCGATCGAGTTGCCGCGCGTCAAGCTGTCGGCCAACTGGATGGCCGCATGCGGCGAACCCGGTCAAGACGCGGCGCTGTACGAAACCGTCAAGGCGGTGGGGATGGAGCTGTGCCCGGCGCTCGGCGTGTCGATTCCCGTTGGCAAGGACTCCTTGTCCATGCGCACGGTCTGGAGCGAAGGCGACACGCCCAAGAAGGTCACTTCACCGGTTTCGCTGATCGTTAGCGCCTTTGCCACGCTGTCCGACGTGCGCGGCACGCTGACGCCGCAGCTCGATGCCGGGGAAGCCGACAGCACGCTGATCCTGATCGACCTCGGCAAGGGCCAGCACCGCATGGGCGGCTCGATCCTGGCCCAAACGCTGGACAAGGGCGAGGGCGCGGTGCCCGATCTCGACGATCCGCAAGACCTGGTGCATCTGGTCAACGCCATCAACGCACTGCGCAAGCAAGGACAGATCCTGGCCTACCACGACCGCAGTGACGGCGGCCTGCTGGCCGCGGTCTGCGAAATGGCGTTTGCCGGTCAGGTGGGCGTCTCGCTCAATGTCGACATGCTGCTGGTCGAAGGCGACGGCATTTCTGACAGCCGGATGGACACCGGTGACAGCAAAAACTGGGCAAATCAGGTCGGTGCGCGCCGCGACGAACTCACGCTCAAGGCGCTGTTTACTGAAGAACTTGGTGCAGTGATCCAGGTTCGTACGGCGGCCCGCAATGAAGTGATGCAGGTGCTGCGCGAGCACGGCTTGTCCAGGTTCAGCCACTTTGTGGGCAAGACCCGCCCGCCGCATGCCGCACTGGATGTCGGTAAAAACCAGATTCAGGTCTGGCGCGACACCAAAGCCGTTTTCAGCGCGCAGTTGCAAGACCTGCACCAGGTCTGGGACGCCGTGAGCTGGAAAATCTGCCAGCAACGCGACAACCCGGCCGGCGCCGACGCCGAGCACGCCGGGGTGGGCGATCCGCAAAACACCGGCTTGCATGTGTTTTTGCCTGAGAGCTTTCCGGTTTCGTCCCTACTTCCTCTGCCTCTCTTTCCCCCTCTCCCCCTGGGAGAGGGCAGGGGTGAGGGTTCCCCTGCACCCTCACTGGCGCTGTCCCGCCCGCGCGTGGCGATCTTGCGCGAGCAAGGCGTCAACTCGCATGTCGAGATGGCTTACGCCTTCACGCTGGCCGGCTTTGAAGCCTGCGACGTTCACATGACCGACCTGCAAAGCGGCCGAGCCCGCTTGCAAGACTTCATTGGCGTGGTCGCCTGCGGCGGCTTCAGCTACGGCGACACACTCGGTGCCGGTATCGGCTGGGCCCGCTCCATCACCTTCAACCCGGTGCTGGCTCAGCAGTTCAAGACCTTCTTCGCGCGACCGGACACCTTCGGTCTGGGCGTATGCAACGGCTGCCAGATGTTTGCCGAGCTCGCCGACATCATTCCCGGCGCCGAAGCCTGGCCCCGCTTCACCACCAACCGCAGTGAACGCTTCGAGGCGCGCCTGGGCCAGGTCGAAGTACTCGAATCCCCCAGCCTCTTTTTGCAGGGCATGGCTGGTGCCCGCCTGCCCATCGCTGTAGCCCACGGCGAAGGCTTCGCCAACTTTGCACACCGCGGTAACGCGGCCCAAGCCATCGCCGCCATGCGCTTCACAGACAGCCTGGGCCAGCCCACCGAAGCCTACCCCGCCAACCCCAACGGCAGCCCCGGCGGCCTGACCGCCGTGACCACTGCCGACGGCCGCTTCACAGCCATGATGCCGCACCCCGAGCGGGTGTTTCGCAACGTGCAGATGAGCTGGACATCCGGCAAGCCAGACGAGTTCAGTCCCTGGATGCAGATCTGGCGCAACGCGCGCAAATGGGTGGCTTAGTCAGCGGGGTGGTTCCGGATAGGTTGGTGGAACTTGCAACTGCGCCAGTTCTTATCGCGCAGGCCCCCGAGCGCCTAGATACTTGTCGAACCCGACGCCCCGCTCGGGGGTTGGCCGAGGCCGGCGCGCTGCGCCGGCTAGCCGGGCTTAGCCGGGTGCAAACCATTGGGCCTACAGTGCGGTGGCTAGCTCCTCGAGGCAGGCATGGGCTTGTCAACAGCAATTGAAGCCCCGATGCCGACTATCTTCTGGCGCCGCTTGAAACTCGGCGATGAACATAGCAGCAGTCAGCCCTTCGGTCGCGCGAGCTGCTGGGCCCCTGGCCAACTCGATTCCTTGCGCAAGGAGACTTAAATGTCGAAAGCCAAACGATTCCATAGCGGCGACTGCGGGTACGGTTTCGTGCACCTTGGCCTGGGCTCGGCGCAACATGGCTCTGATGCCGCCCTCGCCTTCGCGGGCGTGGATGAGCGGCTGATCGTGCTGCAAACCGGGTACGTGCTTTGGAACTGACTAGGTTTTCTGGTCTTGCGCCAGGAACTCGACAAGAAGGGTACAAAACAATGCATTGCGCTCCAGATGCAGCGCATGGGCACATGCTGGCAAGACAGCCAGCGACGCGCCAGGTATGGAGCGCCACAGCATCTCAATTTGTGACCAGCCATAAGTGCGGTCTTTTTCTCCCCAGATTACCAAGGTGGCCTGCGTGATGTGGCCCAGATGTGCGCGCCCATCCCAGCTCTCCATGGCGCTCAAACCCGCGCTGGCTGCTTGCTCGCTCGCCTGGGTAGCAAGCGCGGCCAAGGGTTCAAAAGCCGGTGAAGCCTCGCAATCCCTTAACCAAGTGGCACAAATTCGTCTGGCCGTACGCTGTACACCGTCGTCTCTCAAGCGCTCCCGCGAACGCGCCATGGTTTCGAAACGACCCGGAATACATCCCAATGGGCCCGTGGCATAAAGCACCAGTTTGAGCACACGGTGCGGTGCCTGGCGTGTAATTTCCTGCGCCACCATGCCACCCATTGAATGGCCCAACAAATGAAAGCGCTCAATGCCCATGTGATCAAGCGTGGCCAACACATCCCGGGCGTGGTCGGCCAAATTGGTGGGGGCTGCCAAGTGATTGGCCATGCCGTATCCCGCCAGGTCGAGGGTCACAATTTCAAAGTGTTGACTGAGCAAGGGCAGTTGTGTGTCCCACTGGCTGGAGCCCCCCAAATAGCCATGCACCAGCACCAGCGGCGTACCAAAGCCCAACCGCTGAAAGGGCAGGATCGGCTGCGCAAGAGTATCCAAAATTTGGGACGTCATGTCACGGTTGCGGGCTCTTTGAGCCGGCTTGTTGTGACTGCCACCAGGCAACACAGGATCGGGCCAAAGCCGCCGTGCTGTCAACACAATGAGCGCGAAGCGGCGATTGGATTGCATCGAGCGCCAAAGGCGTTTCGGTACACGCCAGAATGACGGCGCGGGCACCTTGGTTCAGCAGGGCCTGAACAGCCTCCTCAATGCGTTGACCGGCTCGAAAGGTGTCCCCGGCCTTGACCAATTCAATGCCAGGTAAAACCAGCTTGTCCATCACGGTCTCGCTCGGCAACATGACTTGGTAACCGGATCGAACAAGCACTTGATCAAAAATTTGTGCAGCAAGCGTGGCGCGTGTGGCAATGATGCCAACGGTTGAGCCCGCATCAGCCAGCGGTGAAAGCTCATTGACACTCGCATCCACAATGCTTAAAAACGGAACAGCACACCCCTTAACCAGATTGGGATACCAAAAATGTGCGGTATTGCATGGCATGACCAAAGCCGTGGCGCCAGCCAAAATCAGGCGATCACGCCCGATTAGCAATTCTGGCAGTGGTGAGCGGCCCTCGCCCAGGATGGCTGCTGGGCGGGGCGGAATGCGCGGGTCTGACTGAATCAGCACTGGCACGTGATCCGCATCCACCTTGGCCGGAGTTTGCGAAACAAGTTTGCTGAAGAAATCAACAGTCGCCAAGGGCCCCATGCCGCCCAACACACCGATCATTGTGATGACTCCTGCTATCTGTCAGTGAACGAGCATCAAGTAAACACCAGCCATCAAGGCCAAGCCTAGCGTGACGAAAAAAATCATCGCTACGGGCCGCCAGCCGAGTTGAGTGACCTCTTTCAAGGATGTTTTCAAACCCACGCCCGCAATGGCCAGCACCAAAAACGCCTGCGACAGATCTGACGCGGCCGACTGCGCCGGGATGGGGACCCAACCGGTGCTGTTGAGCAGCATCAGCACCACGAAAGCCACTGTAAACCACGGTAGCAACGGCGTTTTTGCAGCGCTCCCCGCGTACACCGAACCAGCCTTGGTGGCTTCGCGCGTCCGCACGACCAGTGAGATAAGGACCAGCACAGGCATTAAAAATGCCACCCGCATCAATTTGGTGATCGTGGCCGCGTCGCCCGCCTCTGGGGACAGGCTGTAGCCTGCACCGACCACCTGCGCCACATCGTGAATCGTTGCGCCTATGAACTTGCCGGACATCACCGCATCAAAACCCAGGCCCTGGGTGATGAGCGGGTACACCACCATGGCCATGGTCGACAGTGTGGTCACGCCTACGACCGTCAGGGTGGTGTTGCGCTCGAGGTGGGCGCTTTTAGGTAACACGCTTGAAATCGCCAGAGCGGCAGATGCACCGCAGATAGCGGTTGCGCCGCCGATCAGCACGCCCAAGCTACTCTCCACCTTGAACAACCGGGCCAACAGCAAACCCAGTGCGATCGTCAAGCCCACGGCCACCGCCAAAGCAACGACGGTTTGCCAGCCCACCGTGATGATGTGATCAATGGTGAGCCGCAGCCCCAGCAAGGCAACCCCGAGGCGCAGCACGGTGCTGGAAGCAAACTGAATGCCGGCGCTGCATCGTTTGTCGTCACTGACAAAATGCAAGGCCAAGCCCAGCAGCAACGCAAAAAGCAGCATGGAGCCTTTGTAGTGGCTGCCCAGAAAGGCAGCCGCCATGGCAACCAAAGCGGTAACCAGCAAGCCGGGAACGAGTTTTTTTGTGAAATCGAAAGCCGCTCCCGGCGCAAGCGTGGTCATCGCGCAGCGTTCAAAGTGGCTTCAAACCGTTGAATGCGTCCATGTAGCCATAAAGCCCCACTGAGCCGCCAGTGTGCAGGAAGACAACGTTCTCGCCCTTCTTGAAATGCCCCTTGCGGCAAAGATCAATCAGGCCGGCCATGCCCTTACCCGAATACACCGGGTCAAGCAAAATACCTTCCAGCCGAGCCACCATCGTTACCGCCTCAATCATGCCGGGCGTGGGGATGCCATAGCCGCCGCCGACGTAGTCGCAATTGGCTTTGACGCTTTCGCGGCTGACGCTGCCGGGCACACCCAGCAGGTCGGCTGTTTTTACGGCCAGGTTGTAAACATTGGTTTCTTGGGCCTCTTTAGGCGCACGTACGCCAATGCCTAGTACCGGTATTTGACTGCGCGTGCCTTCAAAGCCCACCACCAGTCCAGCCTGTGTGCCTGCACTGCCCGTGGCGTGAACCAGGCAACTGACGTTCAAGCCCTGGTTATTGAACTGATCGACCAGTTCCAATGCGCAGACCACATAGCCCAGCGCACCAATTGGGTTGGAGCCACCACCGGGAATGATGTAGGGCTTTTGCCCCTTGGCTCGCAACGCATCGGCCAGTTTGGCCATGGCGGCGTTCATGTCGGTACCGCCCGGCACTTCCTGTACGCTGGCGCCATACAGGTGGTCGAGGAAAACATTACCCGACTGCTTGTAATTTTCGACTTTGAAGCCCGTACGGTCTTCCAACAAAATCTCGCACTTCATGCCCATCTTGGAGGCAATGGCGACTGTCTGGCGGGCGTGATTGGATTGGGTTGCACCCTGCGTGATGATGGTGTCAGCGCCATGCTTGACCGCATCGGCCATCAAAAATTCCAGTTTTCGGGTCTTGTTACCACCAGAGCCCAGGCCGGTACAGTCGTCACGCTTGATGTAGAGCCTAGGACCGCCCAGCGCCTCGGTCAAGCGGGGCATGAATTCAAGCGGCGTAGGACCATGGGTGATGCGGACCCGGGGGAAGTTGGTAAGTTTCATGCGTGCCTTCTTTTGTGGTTTGAAATTGAAATTGATATCGATGCCGCGATCACGTCACCGGCAGAGCGAGTTGGCTGGCGGTCGCGACGATCTTGCCGATCAAAACGCAGTCTTCGTCGGTCAGTGACAAAGGGGTGCGCAGGTCCAATAACTGGTCCAAGACGGCCTTGGAATGGGGAATGTCTGGCTTGCTTGAAAGGTAGTGCCAGTGTTCATAGTTGCTGGTGAATGCGACAGGCGCAGGCGTGCCAAACCACTTGATGTACAGGCCACGCAAACTGCACTCTTTGAGAAATTGCTCCATTTGACGGGGCTTTAAATTCAGACTAAATTGAAAAGAGCTTGCGATGAACTCTTCCTTGGCGTCGCGCGCTGGAACCGACACGAGGTTCGTTTTCGTCAGCTCGCGCGCGAGCGTGGCGTAGATATGATTCCAACGTCTGCCACGCGCTGCCAGTTGCCCAATCTGCGGACGCAGCAAGGCCGCCGCCAAGTTAGACATGCGCATGCTGAAATTAGGCGTGAGGTACTTCCAGCGCTCAAATACCTCCGCGCTGGGCTTGAGCAAATGCTGGTCGTACATCATGTAGCAACCCGACATCAGTATGGCTTGGGCCGCCACGTCATCGTCATCCGTCACCAGCAAACCGCCTTCGCCTGAGTTGATGTGCTTGTAGGTCTGCGTGCTGTAGCAGCCCACTTTGCCCCAGGTGCCGGTGGGTCTACCGTCCCACTTTGCGCCCATGGTATGGGCACAGTCTTCAACGATAGCGACGCCGTGCCTGTCGCAAATGGTTTTCACGGCTTGCAAGTCAGCAATGTGACCGCGCATGTGCGAGAGCAAAAAAACTTTGGCGCCGCTTGTCGCCGCCTTGCGCTCCAAGTCGGCCAGGTCGGTCATGTAGTCGGCACTGGCTTCGACCAAAATCGGATCGGCGCCAGCGTGCGCAATTGCACCCGGCACAGGGGACAGGGTGAAGGTACTGGTCAAAACCTTGTCGCCCGCCTTCACGCCAAGCGCCTTGAGTGCAATGAACATCGCTGCACCGCAGGAACTCACGGCCACGCAGTATTGGCTACCCACATACGCCGCGTACTCTTGCTCCAGCATCGACGGCTCAGGGTAGCCCACACCTTGCTCACCATAGCGGTGCAATCGACCCGAGCGCATCAAGTCAACAGCGCGCTCAATCGCCTCTTCGGATATCGGTTCAGGTGTGCTCAGATCTTTGCCGAACCACAGACCGTCAGGCTGAAGCGTCGTCACCGATGAAGGCTTCGTCAAAATTGAGGACATGGCGAAATCAGTGTTGATGGCCAGCTAAGGTACCCAGCTCAAAGACTTCCTGGGGATAGTATTTTTTCAAGCGGATGTCACCGGTGCGCGCATGTCCTTCCATGCCTTCGAGGCGAGAAATTCTGGCGGCAACTTGACCCACAGCACGACTGGCGCTTCGCGTCAGGCGCTGATAGGTGACGGTTTTGATGAACTTGCCTACGCTCAGACCGCCGGAGTAGCGGGCCGCGCCGCGTGTCGGCAAAATATGGTTGGGCCCAGCGCATTTGTCGCCATACGCCACGGTGGTTTCTTCACCTAAAAAGAGTGAACCGTAGTTGGTCAGTCTCGCTAGCCACCAATCGAGGTCCTTTGCAAATACCTGCAAATGCTCTGGCGCGTACTGGTCGCTGATGTCAACCAATTCTTCACGGCTACCGACGAGGACCACCTCACCATAATCACGCCAAGCAGCGCTGGCCGCATTGCGCGCCAAGTCGGGCAGGGCGGAAATCACCGACGGCATGATTTCAATGACCTTCAAGCCCAGTTCGCGAGACGTGGTGTACAGCCACACGGGAGAATCCGGTCCGTGCTCAGCCTGACCCGCAAGGTCGGTTGCGACCAGGTTCACATCGGCGGTTTCGTCTGCAATGATGGCGGACTCTGTTGGCCCGGCTACAACATCGATACCGATCCGGCCAAACAGGGAGCGCTTGGCCTCAGCCACAAAACGGTTGCCGGGACCGACGATCACGTCGGCTGGCTTGGGTGAATACAAGCCATAGGCCATTGCGGCAATGCCTTGAACGCCGCCAAGTGCCAGCACAATGTCGGCCCCACACAACTTCATCGTGTGCAAGATGGCGGGGTTGACACCAGCATTTTGATGGCCTGGTGAGGTGGCCACAATATGGGGTACGCCCGCCACCTTGGCAGTGCAAACGCTCATGATGGCTGAAGCAGCGTGGGCATAGCGCCCACCCGGGACGTAGCAACCCGCGGTGTTGACGGGAATCAGTTTTTGCCCGGCAATCAGGCCATCTATCAACTCAACTTCAAATTCATGCAAGGCCTCACGCTGTCGCCGGGCGAAATCTTTCACGCGAGCATGTGCAAATGCAATGTCGTCCTTGACGCCCTGCGACAAGCTCTTGGAGGCATTCGCAAAGTCGTCCTCGCTCACCACAATGCGGCCGTGCCAGCCGTCAAAGTCGCGGGCGTACTTTTCAACAGCAGCGCGGCCATTTTTCTGAATATCAGCGAGCAGTCGCTGGACGGTCTCTGATGTTGCGTTGTCAATCGCTTCTTGTGGCGGACTGGCTTTTTTCAGATATTCAATTGGCATGCATTACTTTCAATTTTCAAAAAAGTGAGGTCAAGCGCGGCCCTTCCAGGGCACAACGCGGCGCTCAACAAAACGAACCAGATGGTCAAAGGCGTAAGCAATGGCCGCAATCACGACAATGCCCATGATGACAATTGGCGTCTGCAAAAATCGCGACGCAGACAAAACCATATAGCCCAAGCCCGAGGTCGCAGCGACCATTTCTGCCGCCACCAATGTGGTCCAGCCAAATCCGATGCCGACCCGCATGGCGGTAAAAATTTCGGGCATGGCAGATGGCAAAACGACTAACCGGATGACTTGCCAGCGGGTGGCGCCAAACGAATAGGCGGCATGAATTTGTTCAATTGCGGCTGACTTGACGCCCGCTCTCGCGCCCAATGCCATGGGTGCCAGTACCGATAGAAAAATCAACAAAACCTTGGATAACTCATCAATGCCAAACCAAATGATCATGAGCGGCAGGTAAGCCAAGGGTGGAATGGGCCGATAAAACTCAATAGGCGGGTCAAAAACGCCGCGTGCAACCCGGCTCATGCCCATTGCAATGCCCAGCGGAATGCCGATAACACAGGCCAACAAGAACGCACCAAAAACTCGCATGGTGCTGATCCAGGTGTGTTCCCAAAAACTGGCACCAGTAAAACCGTCTTTCAAGATGCCCAGAAAAGCCTCTATCACGCCCATTGGCGACGGCAAGAAAAGCGGCTTGACGAAGCCGGCATAGGTGAAGTACCACCAAACGAAAATCAGCCCAGCAATCACGACGGCGCTGATTTTGAGGCTTTCGCCTTGGCCTGGAACGCCATAAATTTCACCTGGCTTGGCGGGTTTGGCTTTCATTAATCCTGCCAATATGCCGGTGCCAGTTGTTGCACGCGAGTCACTCATCGTGGGTACCTGCCTCGTCGGTAAAGATAATCTGCAAGATCTTTTCCCGCAGAGCAATAAATTCTGCGGACGCTTTGATCTCACGGGCATTGCCAGTTTCAAAATACTGCCGGCTAAACGGCAAGTCAAATACGTGTGAAATGCGGCCAGGTCGAGGCGACATGACGATCAGCTTGGTTCCCATGAACAGCGCCTCTTCAACACTGTGGGTGATGAAAAAAACCATCTTTCCTGTATCTCGCCAAACTTTCAAAATCAACTCTTGCGCCCGCTCTCTGGTCAGCGCATCCAGTGCGCCCAAGGGCTCATCCATTAACAAAATTGCCGGGTCACTGGTTAGCGCGCGGGCGATACCGACCCGTTGTTGCATCCCGCCAGACAACTCGTAGGTGGCATGTTTTTCAAACTGCTCCAGCCCCAGCAACTTGATGAAGTCTCTGGCAATCTTTTCGCGTTTACCTTTCTCGCAACCTTGAATCTTTAAACCAAAGGCCACGTTGTCCAGCACGTTAAGCCAGGGCATCAGGGCGTGTTTTTGGAAAACCACAGAGCGGTCTGCGCCAGGCCCGCTGACCACCCGTTTGTTCAGCGAAATTTCTCCCTCACTAGGGGCCATGAAGCCAGCAATCAAATTCAGTAGAGTTGATTTGCCGCATCCGGATGCACCCAGCGCCACCACGAAGTCTTTGTCATGAATCTCAAGGTTGATATTTTTGAGTGCATGTACAGACGGTTTACCGGGCACCGGATAAAAAACCGACGCATTTCGGACGACAAGTGCAGTCATTGGCAGCCTCAGGGGAGATGGGCGATGTGCCGACCTGGCCAGACCAGGTCAGCACTGAGAGAGCAGGGCGGGTTTACTTGCCAGCAGCGACTTTGGCAAACTCGGGATTGACGAACTTGGTGTAGCTGTCAGCCGCTGCGCTGATACGGCCAGCGCCCTTGAGGAAGTCGGCGGTGGACTTGATGGTGGTTGCTGCACCGCCGCCCATCCAGGCTGCCGACATATTCAGATCGCCATCTGGGTAGATGGCGCCGTCCAATGCAGAGACGACAGCAGCCGGCGTGATACCGACATTGGTAGCCACAGCCTTGACTTTAGGTGAGTCAACATTCCATGCAGCTTTATTTTTACTGTAGTCGCCATTGATGTTGTTCATGGCTTTGAGGAAATTGATCAAACCAGCACGGTTAGCTGCGGCAAATTTGTTGGTAGCGACCCAGCCATTGAAGGTGGGAAAGCCGGTTTTGGCAATGGCACCTGCTGTCGTCATGACCTTGCCGTTTTCGCGTATCTTGGCTTGGACCGGATACCAGACGAAAGCTGCGTCAACGGCGTTTTGAGCCCAGGCGGCGGCGATTTCAGCGGGCGACATGCCCACAACCGTCACGTCTTTTTCTGTCAAGTTGTACATCTTCAACGCGCCCATCAGCGAGAAGTGTGCTGTGGAGCCGATCGGCACAGCAATACGCTTGCCTTTCAGGTCGGCGGGCTTGTCAATACCTGCGCCATTTCGGGTCACCAATGCCTCTGAACTGTCAATGACCTTACCCACAGAAATCATCTGGTAGTCCAGGCCAGAACTCAGGCCTGCCGACAAGGGCGAAGAGCCAATCTCGGAGATCACAATGCCGCCAGAGGCCATGGCCGCGTTGACCTCAGCGCCAGAAGCGAATTGGCGCCACTCAATGGTCCAGCCTGTGGCTTTCTCGAGTGTTCCGTCAGCAACGATCGCTTTATAGGGGGCCGGATCGCCAAAGTGTCCAATCACCACCTTGGTTTGCGCAACTGCGTGCGAAACCAAGGTGAGTGCGAAGGCAGAACTGACGCATAGTGCTTTAAGCAAATGTTTCATGGTATCCCTTTGGTAAAAAAGTTTAAGTGTCCTGGTTGTTTGAGAAGGCTCACGTGCAGGTCCGCATGTGAACTGAGTGCATGATAGGTAGCGCTTTTTTTTAAGGGTAGTGCCAGATTAATTTTCTTTTGGTGCCAAAATGAAAACCCCTAGAGGTCTGACTTCGCCTACAAAACAAGCACCTTGCCGGAGTCGCACTTCAAGCTGGCGGCTCGTTGAGCGTTCTGGGCCGCTGGTGCCCGGGGTGTAGGGGAACGACGCTGGCACAAGCCCTTCTCTTTCTGAGTACAAAAAATGAACAATGTGCGTCTTCAAGTTCTTTCTAGTGGAATCCAAGGATGAGGCAAAGGCAGTAAATCACCGATATATGGACCAAGCTGTTTCCTAAGTTCTTGGGCAGTAGTACAACGCTGCAAGGGCGCGTAAGGTCAATGATGGTTCATTCCATCCTGACGGGGCTGGTACCTGCGGGCGCCAAGGTGCCGCCCAGTCGTGCATTAGCCGCTGCGCTGGGGCTTTCGCGAAACACTGTGTCGCTGGCTCTGCAGGTGCTGGTAGATAAAGGTTTTTTGATCTCTACGTCGCGCAGTGGTTTGGTTGTGAATGGCGATATTTTGCAGGGCCAGGCGAATCAATCTTCGCCACCTGCTGTTTCAGAATCTGGCTTGCAATGGGATGCACGGCTTGTCTCCCGGCTTGGTAATCAGCGCAACATCGTCAAGCCCGCCAACTGGCATGACTATGCCTATCCTTTCGTTTATGGCCAGTTCGACGCCAGTCTGCTTCCGCTCAAAGACTGGCGCGCCTGCTCTCATCAGGCGCTTTTTGTACCCGCCGTCAAAAAATGGGCACAAAACCATATAGACCGTGACTCTGAGGCGTTGGTGGAACAAATTCAGCACCGGCTTCTGCCCGCGCGCGGCATCGTTGCCAGAAGAGATGAAATCTTGGTCACAGCAGGCTCGCAAATGGCCTGCTATCTGCTGGCCAATGTTCTGTTGGACCGCAAAACCGTTATTGGCATCGAGGACCCAGGCTATCCGGACGCGCGCAATAATTTCTTGCTTCGCAGTGACCACGTCAAAGCACTGCCAATTGACGCCGATGGGCTGATCGCTTCACGTGCCATGGAACAGTGTGCTTACGTTTTTGTGACGCCTAGCCACCAATGCCCTACAACTGTCACCATGCCGCTCAAGCGCCGGCATGAAATTCTTGACCTGGCCAAAAAACGTGATCTGGTCTTGCTTGAGGATGACCACGAGAGTGAGCTGAACTTTTCAGGCCGGCCTCTGCCAGCGCTGAAAAGTCTGGATAACGACGGACGGGTTATTTACCTGGGCAGCTTGTCAAAAACATTGGTGCATGGCCTGCGAATTGGTTTTATCGTGGCACCCGCAGAACTCATACGTGAACTTCGGGCCTTGCGGCGCTTGATCATGCGGCATGAAGCCAGCAACAACTCGCATACTGCAAGCCTGTTTATTGCCCAGGGTCATCATGACGCTTTTATCCGAAAGTTGAACGTGACGTACCGTGAACGGCGCGAGATATTGACCAGCGCATTTTCAAAATACTTACCTGAATTCCAGATGATGCCTTCGCAAGGCGGCTCTGGCGCTTGGATAAAGGGGCCTGATGGATTTAACAGCCAATTGTTGGCGGAAAATTGCATGTCGCGTGGTGTGCTGATTGAACCTGGCGATATTTTCTTCAGTAAATCTTCAAGCGTGAACCAATCACACTTTCGCTTAGGTTACTCAGCCATCCATGCCAGCCTAATTCATGCAGGTGTGCAGGAAATCAGCCGCGCCTACAGCGAGATTCGAATGTGAAGAAAGAACTCTGTTTGGGCGTCATCGATGCCACAGTTGGCGGTCATCTGGCGCACCTCGTGCAAACAGTCGATGGCGTAGCAGTCCAGCACCTCAGCGCGCTAGGTCTTGTTGGAGCGCGGGAACTGCGCTTCCCGCGGTGTGCGAAATTCACAAGACATTAGAGAACGTTCGAAAACGTTTATTATTCCGGCGGTCGAAAATGAAAAAAGCACCGAGCTTTTTGAGCTAAGTGCTTGATCTGAAAAAATTCTGGCTCCTCAACCTGGGCTCGAACCAGGGACCTACGGATTAACAGTCCGGTGCTCTACCAACTGAGCTATTGAGGAATGAAGCCTCAGATTATAGCGTGGTTTTGACTGCGCTTTTCAGAGCTCAGCCGCGTAATTTCGGCTTTCAGCGACCGAGCTTCTGCCTCCGGGTCTGCAGCGGCGACCAGTGCCCGCACGACGGCGGCCGAGCCAACGCCGCTGGCCATGACTTCTGGCAAGCGTGATGCATCGATGCCGCCGATGGCGACCAGCGGGTAGTGACGCAGTACGCGGGCGTAGGCGGCGAGCCGGCCGGTGCCTTGCGCAGCCGTGCGCATGCGCTTGAGCGTGGTCGGGAACACCGCACCCATGGCGATGTAGCTGGGTGCGTGGAAGTCGGCGCGGCACATCTCGGCATAACCGTGCGTGCTCAGGCCCAGGCGCAGTCCGGCTTGGCGAATCGCTTTGAGATCGGCGGTGTCGAGATCTTCCTGACCCAGATGAACACCGTAGGCGCCGGCGGCGATGGCCGCTTGCCAGTGATCGTTGATGAACAGCAGGGCCTCGGTGCCTTTGACCGCTTCAACCGCGGCCTGAACTTCTTTGGCAACGGCTGCCGCATCGTCTGACTTGAAGCGCAGTTGCACGGTGGGCACGCCGGCGCGGGCCATTCGGCCCACCCATGCGGCATCTGGCAACACCGCGTAAAGCCCGAGTTGTTGCGGGCAAGAGGCAAAAGCCTCTTGGCGCGGGAAGGGCTGTATGCCGAAGTCGCCTGGCTCCGCAGGCCATTCAGTGGCGTCGAAACGACCGCTGCGTTCGGTCCGGGACTGCCAGGCCCGGGCCACACAGGCCGCGTCCACTTCGATGAAGCCCATTCGCAGGCAGGCCTCTTGAACCGCCCGGTAAACGGCGCTTCCTTCGGTGAGTTTCGGGATCGTGTCCGGCGCGTCCAGCGCGAAGCTGGCTTGATGCGCCTGGATCACGGCGGCAACGGCGGCTTGGTGGTCGAGCGGCTCTGGCGCCTGGGGCGCACTGGCAGACGGGGGATTGGAAAGAGGCATGGGCATGAAACTTTGTTTGCGCGCGCTTGGCGTCGATTCAGTTGTTGGCGTGATGCCAAAACGGTGTGCCCAACACCGGGGTGCTGGCTTGGGCCGCGTCTTGCTCTGCCATCACGCCGCCCCGGTAGGCGCCACGCCCGGCTTGCACGGCGTCGGCAAAGGCGCCGGCCATCATCAGCGGGTCTTGCGCCAGCGCCACCGCGGTGTTGAGCAAAACGCCGTCGTAACCCCATTCCATCACCTGGCAGGCATGCGAGGGCAAACCCAGACCCGCGTCGACGATCATGGGCACCTCGAGTCGCTCGCGCAGCAAACGCATGGCGTAAGGGTTGATGGGGCCTTTGCCTGTGCCAATGGGGGCCGCCCACGGCATCACCGCCTGGCAACCGACATCGACCAGCCGGCGGCACAAAACCAGGTCTTCGGTGCAATAGGGCAAGACCTTGAAACCGTCTTTGATCAGCTGGCTGGCGACCGCCACCAGGTTGAGCGTGTCGGGTTGAAGCGTGTAGTCGTCGCCAATGAGTTCGAGCTTGATCCAGTCGGTGGAAAAAACTTCACGCGCCATCTGCGCCGTGGTGATGACCTCTTGCGCGCTGTGGCAGCCGGCGGTGTTGGGCAGCACCGGAATGGCCAGTTTCTTGAGCAAGGCCCAAAAACCGTGGCTGACTTCGGCTGAAACCACACCCTGCCGCCGCAGCGACGCTGTCACCATGGCCGGCCTGGCGCGCAGCAAGGCCGCTTCCATCACGCTCGGGGATGGATAACGCGACGTGCCCAGCAGCAGCCGGCTGTGAAAGGTTTCGCCGTAAAGCACCAGCGGGTCGGCGCTGGAAGGCGCTAGCGCGGCAGACGATGGGCGTGAGTCGTTCATGGGTTTGCTCCTGGGCTAGCCGCCGGTGATGGGGGCAATGATTTCAATCTGGTCGCCAGCCTGCAGCGCTGTCGTGGCGTACTGGGTCTTGGGTATGAACTGCAGGTTCACGGCCGCGGCAAAGGGCGGGCGCGCGCCGGCGCTGGCAATGGCGTCGGCCAGGCTTGCAGAGGCTTGCAGCTCATAAGGTATCTGGTTGACGAGAACTTGCATGATGACCTTATTCGGCGGGTTTCAGGGTTGCAGCGCATCAACTGGGGCTGCATGTTCAAGCCGGAGGTCAAAGCGGCTGGCCAGCGCGCTGCGTCCGGTTGCGAGCAGTTCCATGACGACATCGAGCATGGCTGGCGCGATCAAAAAGCCGTGGCGGTACAGGCCGTTGATCTGCATCACGCGCTCGCCAAGCCAGCGCACGGCCGGCAGGTTGTCAATCAGGGCGGGGCGGCACTGCGTGGAGATTTCAAGCAGGCGGGCTTCGGCAAAGCCGGAATGTACCGAGTAAGCCGCGCTGAGCAATTCAAGCGCAGAGCGCACGCTGGCCGGTGACATGTCTTCTGACTCAATCTCAGTGGCACCGATCACGAAGACATGGTCTTCTTTGGGCGCAATGTAAAGCGGGTAGCGCGGGTGAACCAGACGCACCGGGCGCAGCAGGCTGACTTCTGGCGCATGCACCCGCACCACCTCGCCGCGCACGCCGCGCACGCCTTGCCACTGTGGTTTGGCCCCCAGGCCGCGGCAGTCAAACACCCAGTCGGGCTGACCCGCCTGGCCGGGTCTGAACTCTTCGATGGCTCGGGGGCTGTTCCAGTGCAGTTCGACCTTGAGCTGCTCAAGCTGGTGCAGCAGCGCCGCCAGCAGCTGCCGGTTGTCCAACTGCCCTTCGCCCGGCAGGTAAAGCCCGTGGCCAAAGCGCTGACCCAGCGCCGGCTCCAAGCTGGCAATGGCTGCTGCATCCAGTGTTTGCGCCGCGGGCAACTCGGGCATGGCGCGGGCTGTGCTGTCAATTTGCCGGGCAAATCGCGAAGCCTCGGCGGCATCTTGCCGGTGCCACACGATGAGCGTGCCGTTTTGCTGAAAGAACGTGGCGTGATCAAGCTGCGCCAGAATCTTGGGCCATCGCGTCAAGCCATGGTGGCCCATGCGAACCACGCCGGCTTCGGTCACCGCAGATTCGGCCAGCGGTGCCAGCATGGCTGCCGCAGCGCGGGCAGCCGACGAGGTAGCGTCTGGCGCACCGGCTTCATGCACTTCAACGCGATGGCCTGAGCGCGCGAGCGCAAACGCCAGCAAGCGGCCCATCAGGCCGGCGCCCAGGATAAGCATGTGGGAGGGTTGCGTAGCGCTCATGAGATCCATCTGCAAATTGAACAGGTGGACAAAACAGGCTGTGCTGTCAGGCTGGCCGTGACCGGCTGCGCCGCTGTTTGAAAACTTCCCACGCCAGCATGATCTGGATCGGGTCCTAGGGTTTTTCTCAGCCTCGCCAACCAGCGAGACACCCCTGTTTCATCCGTAGCTTTGATTACATCACATGTCAATTTCTGAAGCCTCTGCAGATTCTTCACATGGCCTGACGGGGCAAGCTGCCCGATAATTTTGCGATGCTCAACACCGCCTACCCCCAGCCGCTTCATCGTTATGCCCGAGTCCTGTCTATCGCCGGCTCTGACAGTGGCGGCGGCGCCGGTATTCAGGCTGACCTCAAGACCTTCGGCGCCCTGGGCTGTTACGGCATGACCGCCATCACGGCGCTGACCGCGCAAAACACGCAGGGCGTGAGCGGCATTCACGCGGTGCCGCCCGATTTTCTGAAAGCCCAATTGCAGGCGGTGATCGAGGACATTGGCGTTGACGCCGTGAAGATCGGCATGCTGCATTCCCCCGAGATCGTGCGCGTCGTGGCCTGGGCGATTCGCCATTACCGGCTCGAGCAGGTGGTGCTTGACCCGGTCATGGTGGCCACCAGCGGCGACCGTTTGATTCAGAGCGAGACCATTGAAGTCTTGCAGCACGAACTCTTTCCTCTGGTGCAGGTGATCACCCCCAACCTTGATGAGGCGGCTTTGCTGCTCGGGCGCCCGATTGCCAACGCCGAGGCGCTTGATGAGGCTGCGGCAGACTTGCTGGCCCTGGGCGCGCGCGCGGTCTTGCTCAAGGGCGGACATCTCGAGGGCGACGCGCTGGTCGATGTGCTGGCTGAACAAGGTCAGCCCTGGCTGCACCTGCGCTCGACACGCATCGCCAGCCGCAATGTGCACGGCACCGGCTGCACGCTGTCCTCGGCCATTGCGGCGCACCTGGCGCTGGGCTTGCCGCTGCGCCAGGCTGTGGAGCAAGCCCGCCGCTATATCGTCAGTGCGATCGCAGCCGGCGCTGCGGTTGAAACCGGTCACGGACAGGGTCCCTTGAATCACGGATTTTCGCCCTTGCCGCTTCAACTCATCACCAGGCCACCGTCCACCACCAGCGTCTGACCGGTCATGAACCGGCTCCAGTCCGAGGCCAGGAATAGCACGGGCCCGGCGACGTCTTGCGGTGTGGCGATGCGGCCCATCGGCGTCTGTGCGATCAAGACGTCCTTCACCGCCTCACGGGTCTGCCGGCTTGATTCGGTGGGCGACACCAGTCCCGGCGCCACGCAGTTCACGCGTATGCCCAGCGGGCCGAGTTCGGTGGCCAGGTTGCGGCTGAATCCGACCAGGGCCGACTTGGCTGTGGCGTAGTCGTGGTAGGCGATGCTGGGACGTTGAACCAGGTCGCTCACAAGGTTGATGATGCTGCCCTGGCCGCGTTGGCGCATGTGTGGCAACACGGCCTGACACACGTTGTAAGCCGCCCTGACGGCGCTGTCAAACTGGCTTTGGTACGCATCCCAGGGCAGTTCCCAAAAGCGTTGCCGCTGCTCCGGATCAAAGGCGTAGGGGCTCAGCGCGCTGTTCACGACCGCGTCGATGCGGCCGGTCTCGGCAAGCGCTTTTGCCACCATCGCGCTGACCTGGTCGGGCGCCCGGACATCGGCCTGCAAGGCCCATGCATCGCCGCCGGCTTGCTGGCATTGCGCGACCACGTGCTCGGCGGCTTCGCTCTGGCGCAGGTAGTTGACCAGCACCATCGCCCCCTCACGGGCGAACGCCATGGCGATGGCAGCGCCAATGCCGCGGCTGGCGCCGGTCACAAGGACCACCTTGCCCTGAAAGTGGGTGCCGGCCATCATTTCTTGCCCGGCAGCAGATCCTGGCTGACAACGTCTGCGACCTTGATGTCGCGCTGGATCAGACCGAAGGCCTTGTAGGCTTGGGCGCCTTTTTGAAACGCGGGCAGGTCAAAGGTGCCCAGGCCGTTTTTCCGTGTGAGCTCCGACACGCTGGACTGGTTGCGTAACTTGATGACCTCCAGATTGATCGCAGGATTTTGTCCGTCGATGGCGTACTTCACCGCCAGTTTGGCGGCTTCCTCGGGCGAGCGGATCATCCATTCGGCGCTGTCGCGGTAGGCCAGCAGGAAGCGTTTGAGCACCTCTTTTTTCTGCTGGTAGGTGTCTTCTCGCACCACAAAAAAGTCGCTTGAAATATTGAGATGATTTTTGACCTCCATCACGTTCACGTCGCCCAGTCCGCGTTGCTTGCCAACCATGAGCCCGGTGTCGGTGGCTGCGGTGGCATCGACCTGGCCTTGCATCAGCGGGGTGAAGTTGAGCAGGCCGGTCACGATGATGGTGACATCGGCCTCGCTCAGGCCGGCCTGGTTGAGCAATACCTGCAAGTTCTGACGCGTGCCGCTGGCCAGGCTGTAGACGCCGATGCGCTTGCCCTTGAGGTCGGCGGGCTTGCTGATGTTGGCTGACTTCAGCGAGACGACGTTGAACACGTTTTGCGGGTAGATGTCGTAGATGGCCCGCAGCTTTTCGCCTTTGTCGAGTGCCGCAAAAAAGGAGCCCGGGTCGGTGAAGGCCAGATCCGCCTGACCACTGAGCAAATTGCGCAAGGCATCACCCCCGCCAGCGCCCGGCACATAGCCGAGGGCGATGCCGCGGGCTTTGAAAAACCCCTTGTCCTCTTCCACCAGCAAATTGGTGATCTCAGTGATCGGCTTGCTCCAGCCGGCCACCACCATCTTGTCGAGTGCGGCCGGCGTTTGTGCCGAACTCAGCGAGGGCGCGCCCAAGGCCAGCGCCAGCCAGGCCCATCCGGCCAGTTTCAAAACTCGGTTCTTCAAGCGGTTCATGCGTCTTTCTTTCTTTGTAAATCGGTACGTGCGTGCAGCAAGCCTTGCTCCAGCAATTCGGCGAGCTTGTAGAAGGCCAGGCCCAGCACGGTGATCAGCGTCAGCACGGCAAACATCAGCGGCGTGTCCATCGAGCCCTGCGCAGCAATGATCAGCGCGCCCAGGCCGCGGCTGGCGCCAATGAATTCGGCCACCACGGCGCCGACCCAGGCCAGCACCACGGCCACGCGCACCCCGGCCATGATGCCGGGCAAGCCGGCGCGGATCTTCAGGCGCCACAGGGTTTGCCAGCGGCTGGCCCGCAGCATGCGAAACAGTTCCAGCCGCTGCGGATCGACCTGTTGCAAGCAGGTGGCGGTGTTCTCCAGCAGGGGGAAAAAACAGATCAGGGCCGTCATCACCACGGTCGGCAAAGTGCCAAAGCCGAACCAGACGATGAACAGCGGCGCCAGCGCCAGCTTGGGCACGACCTGACTGATCACCACGTAGGGCATCAGGACGCGGCGCAAGAGCGCCGACTCGCCCAGCACAATGCCGCCCGCAAAACCCAGTGCGCCACCCAGCAACAGGCCCAGCACCACCTCGGTGGTCGAAGCCAGTATGTGCGGCCAGAGGTAGCCGCTGCTCAAGCCAAGCCACAGGGCTTGCGCAATCACGCTGGGCGCGGGCAGCACCAGGGGCGATATCTGGCTCACGCGCACCCACAGCTCCCAGGCGAGCAGGCCGGCAAGGCCGGCCGCGACGGAAATGCCATGCTCGCGGCGCATCAGGCGTGCTCCTCCATGGCGATGCGCAATTGCGCGCACAGCGCATTGAATTCTGGCGTGTAGCGCAGCGCAGGCGGGCGCGGACGCGGCAGATCAATCGCCAGCTGACGCGAAACTCCGCCCGCCTGAATCACGCTGACATGGTCCGCCATGTAGACCGCCTCGGCAATGTCGTGCGTGACGAACAGGACCGAGGTTCCGCGGCTTTGGCAAAACGCCAGAAAGTCGCGTTGCAACTCGCCGCGTGTGATCGCGTCAAGCGCGGCAAAGGGCTCGTCCATGAACAATATCGGCGGCGCCGTGATCAAGGCCCGGGCGATGGCGACGCGGCTTTGTTGGCCACCCGAGAGCTGGCTTGGAAAGCGGTGGCCCAGCCCCGAAAGACCGAGTTGGCCGATCAGTTGCAGGGCTTGCTCGCGTTGCGCCGAACTCACCTGACCGTGCAAGGCATGCGGCAGCAGCACGTTGTCCAGCACATCGAGCCACTCCAGCAAGGTGGGCGACTGGAAGACGAAACCCATGCTGGCGCCCGGACCTTCCACCTTGTGGCCTTGCAGTTGAATCCGGCCTGCTTCAGGCTTGAGCAAGCCCGCCGCCAACTTGAGCAGGGTGGTTTTTCCGCAGCCGCTGCGACCGATCAGGCCATGAATCTCACCGGCGCCGATGGCCAGGCTGACGCTGCGCACCACGGCCTGGCGGCCCGGGTAGGCGTAGCTCACCTTGTCGAGCGCCAAAAAGCCAGTTGCGTCGGGCTTCATAACTCGTAAGCCGTGAAGTGTTCCGCTGACAGCTCCGCCGACTGGTCGACGTCCACCATGCGCACCAGGTCCAGCAGGCTGAAGCGGCCATCGTGGTGCCAGCCGGCCTCCGGCGCCGTCATGGCGCCCAGGGCACAGACGCGTGTGACGCCGGCTTGTCCCAGCGCCTGGGCCAGCACCAGCAGTTCTTCAGGCGCGGCCGCCAGACCCACGGTCTGCAGGTAATTGCGCTGCGGCTCAAGCAAGGGCATCACGTCTTGCAAGAAGTCCACCGCCACCACCAGAACGCAGCGGTTGAGCGGCCCGGGCAGCAGGGGTCCGGCGCGCTCTGTAAAGACGACCACGAAGGGCTGCGTGTTGTCGCCCAGCACGGTATGCCCAGTGCTGCGCAGGCTTTCAAATTCGTGGGATTCTCGCCAGTTGCCGACGCTGACGGCCTCTTCAAGCGAGAGACTGCGGCGCGCAAATTTGGGCTCCAGTGCGGCGAGTTCGCTGGCGAGGTGCCCGGCAAATTCGGCTGGCGTCACGCAGGCGCCGCGCTGCACGAAAAAAACGTGCGGCGAATAACAGCCTTGCTGGTCATAGCGGGCGACGTCCAGCGCCGCCGCGCGCGCCACAGCCTGTGCGCGCCGCACGGACAAGGCGCTGCCCGACACCATGCCAAAACTCAGCTTGTGTCCGTGGGGCAAAAAGCGGGTGTTCACGGGGACGCGGCTTTGCAGACCGGCCAGCGCGGCGTTGCCGCCATAAGCCAGCACCACGTCTGCTTCGGCGAAGACGCAGGACTCGGTCGCTTCGTCGCCACCTTGCCACCAGACCACGGCCAGGCAGTCGGCCCAGCGCGGCTCGACTTCCACCAGCAGTCGGGCGAACAGGCTGGCAAAGACCGGCTCTGCACTGGCAATTTTCCCGATGCTGCCGGCCTTGACCAGCAATCCCGAGAGCAAGCTCCACAGCGGCAAACCAGGCACATTGCCCGCCCAGACATGCACCAGCAGCTCGGGCCCGAAGGCTTTGCTCCAGCCTCCCTTGGCGCGGGGTTGGAACTCGTCGAGTATTTTCGGGTTGACAAAGTCTTCGCTGAGAAAGCGCTGAAGCTGCAAGGCCCGAAAGGTTTGCAGGTACTGATGCAGCCCCAGCCTGACCATCTCGGCGTCAAAGCCGGTCACGCGGGGCAGCAGGGACTCCAGCGTCTGCCGGTAAGGGTCTTGCGCATCGAGCAAGCGGGCGATGGCCCGGTCCAGCGTGCGCACAATCTCCGAGACCGGCATGGACTTCAGGTTCGTGCGGCTGGCTTGGCGGATTCGGGCCGCCAGCGCCTTGATTTGTACGGCCGTGAGTTGCGGCACCTCCACCACCCAGGAGCCCTGGGCGTGGCCGGGTGCCAGCGGCTTCCAGCTGACCTCCTCGTCTCGCATGCCCGGCAGATAGCCGGCTCTGAACACGGCGTGCTGATCGGCTTGAAGACCGCCGGAGTTCATGCGCGGGCAGCCCTCAGAAAGTCTTCCACCGCCAGCGAGCAGCCCTTGGCCTGCGCGCCCTGGGCTCGTCCGAGCAGCACAAAGCCATCTTCGGTGGCCATGCCCACGTCCTCGGTCAGGATGGTGGTGACCGAGTTGAAGTTGGCCAGGTCGGTGTGCGCCAGAATCCCGCGCTCGCCGCGCGCCAGCTCCTGCCCGGTGAGCGGGTCCAGCACGCGTGAGCGAATCCAGTGCGGGCCGAGCTTGACAGACGGCAGGGTGTGGTTGCCAGCGTCATAAAACTGGGTGCTGAGCTCCGTCATGCCGTACATGTTGATGCACTGGCGGCGGTCCACGCCAAATGCTGCCGACAACTGCTCGTAAAAGGCCTGAATGGGAATCTCACGCGACTGCCCCTTGAAGCCGCCGGTGTCGAGAATCCGGCTGCCCGCAGGCAATGCAAAGGAAAGCTGGCGCGCCTGCAAGGCGTCAAGCAGGTGCACAAAGCTGTAGCTGGCCCCGAGCAGGGCAAACGGCTTGCCAGTTCGCTGGGCATCGGTCAGGGCCTCGATCAGGGCCTCGGTGCGCAGCCCGTCCTGGTCGAGGTAATAAGCGCTGTCCGGGGTGCCGAAACACCGGACCGCCAGCGCCAGGTAATGGGCCAGCGATGAGTTGAACATCAGCTCTTCCGTCGGAAACAGGATGCCCATCCGCAGCCGCGTGTCGCCCGCCATGAATTGCTGGTTGAAGTGGCGCTGCATGGAGGCGTCCCACACCGCCAGACCGGGGTGATGATGCCTGCCCTTGACCTCGCCCCGGGTCGTGCCGCTGGTCATGAAGACACGTTCGCAAGCTTCTGGCGGCACGCAGCTGAGTGTGAATTCCTTGAACGCGTCAATTGGCACGGCAGGAATCTCGCGCCAGCTTTTCACGAGGCGGGGCGTTTTCCCTCGCAGTTGACAAAAGCGTTGGTAGGGCAGGTTGTGTTGCACCTGCCGCGCAAAAATGCGCAGCGCCAGCGCGTTGAATTCCTCGTCGCTGGCGGCTGGTTGCGCGATGAACGACAGCAGCGCTTCAACGATGTGCTCAGCGTCTGGGTTTGCTGCTGTTGTGGCCTGCGCCGCTTGTGGTGCCGCTTGTGGTACCGATTCTCGTGCCGTTTCCTGTGCCATTTCCGTGCCGTTTCAAAAGGCGGGGAGGCTGGCGATCAACAAACGCCCCCCTGGGCAGGAGACGGCTGGCGTTGAACTGGCTTCCCTGCGCGAGGATTACCTCAATC
>CAJAOB010000055.1 GCA_903941205.1 uncultured Burkholderiales bacterium
ACCCCGTTCAGTACGAAGGTGAAGAGCTGTCCAAGAACGTGTTCTACACAGGCGCAGCCCCTAACCAGCAGGCCATCCCTGCGGTTGACTATCTGATGAGCAAAGAAGGCGGCGCCGCCAAGCGCTGGGTTCTGCTGGGCACCGACTACGTCTACCCACGCACCACCAACAAAATCCTGCGCGCTTACCTCAAGAGCAAGGGCGTGAAAGACACCGACATCGACGAGAAATACACACCGTTCGGTCACTCGGATTACCAAACCATCGTCGCTGACGTGAAGAAATTCTCGGCCGGTGGCAAGACCGCCGTGGTGTCCACCATCAACGGTGACTCCAACGTGCCCTTCTACAAGGAACTCGGTAACGCTGGTCTGAAAGCCAAAGACGTTCCTGTGGTCGCCTTCTCTGTGGGCGAAGAAGAACTGCGCGGCGTGGACACCAAGCCGCTGGTCGGTCACCTGGCCGCCTGGAATTACTTCCAGTCGATCAAGAACCCTGCCAACACGGATTTCATCAAGAAGTGGTCTGACTACGCCAAAGCCAAGAACATCGCCGGTCACAAGGACAAGCCCTTGACCAACGACCCGATGGAAGCGACTTACATCGGTATCAACATGTGGAAGCAGGCTGTCGAGAAAGCCAAGTCCACCGAGACCGACAAAGTCATCGCCGCCATGGCCGGCCAGACCTTCAAGGCACCGTCGGGCATCGTCTCCAAGATGGACGAGAAAAACCATCACCTGCACAAGTCGGTGTTCATCGGCGAGATCAAGGCTGACGGCCAGTTCAACGTGGTCTGGAAGACACCCGGCCCGGTGAAAGCCAAGCCATGGAGCCCGTACATCGAAGGCAACGACAAGAAGCCTGACGAGCCGGCCAAAGTCGCCGCCAAGAAGTAAGCCTCTTTTCGGCCCTGCCCGAGAGGGCGGCTGAAGCGCGAAAGCCGCACCTGATTCGAAAGAAAGGGTGCGGCTTTTTAGCTTCGGGCCGGGGCGGGAATACCGCTTTTTCCCGTCATCCTCGCGGAGCCTGCCCTCGACCCGATGGGCGGGTGGGGATTCATGCACTCTTGCGCGGTGGGAGCGGGGAAGGGGATGGATTCCTGCCCCCCCGATCGGGTCGAGGGCAGGCTTCGCAGGAATGACGAGGCTGGCAGGAATGATGAGGCGGGGCACTATGACGTAAGCGGTGGCAGAAACAACGTCCGTCTCCGTCATCCTCGCGGAAGCGGGGATCTGTCTGCGCTTTAGCCACGCAGTGGCCTGTTTCTTGCACTGCTTCGGTGCGAAGAATCTAAAGGTATTTGCAGTCTGGGCTTCTTGTTTGGCACAAGTCCAGCCTACAGTTTCTTTTTTGTACTCACATGCACAACGATAGATCAATTTCAATGCCGAAATGCTCAAACATGGTGCTAAGCCTGCTTGCTGTCGTCCTCTTTTGGGGCGTCGGCAATTTGCAGGCTTTCACCGCCGACCAGGCCAAGGCCATGGCCATTGGCGAGACCGAGGCGCGCGTGCAGGCCTTGATCAAGGCGGCCGCCGATCCCGACGAGAAAACCGCTGATTTCATTCAGGCGCTGGCCGACGATGCCGTCAAGACCGCGGGCGGTCAGGTGTTCGTGGTCAAGGGCGACAAGGTCAGCGACCCTGTGACCGGTGCAGCGCTGGCCTTGCCGGCCGATGCCGAGGACGTGATCAACAACAACCTGATGCGCGGGGAACTCGACAACGCGCTGGCCGCGCTGGCGCTTTTTTCCAAAGACGAGAAACAGCGCCGCGCCGCCATCAAGACGCTGGCTGGCGGCAGTGACGAATCGCGCCTGCCGCTGATCGAAAAGGCCTATGCCGCCGAAACCGTGCCGCAGCTCAAAAGCCAGCTCGCGGTCTTGCGCGCGGCCATCTTGCTGGGCAGCAGCGACAAGGCCAAGCGTCTTGAGGCCGCCAGTTTGCTCGCCACCAGTGGCGACCCCAGCACCAAGACAGTGCTGCTCGAGCGCCTGGCCAAAGAAACGGACTCGGAGGTCAAGGTAGCGCTGACCGCGTCCTTGCGCAAGGTCGAGTCCGCGCTGGCCTGGGGCGACAAGATCGCCGCCATCTTCAGCGGCATCAGCCTGGGCTCCATCTTGCTGTTGGTGGCCCTGGGGCTGGCCATCACCTACGGGCTCATGGGCGTCATCAACATGGCGCACGGTGAGCTGATGATGATCGGCGCCTACGCCACCTACGTGGTGCAGGGGCTGTTTCAAAAATTCCTGCCCGGCTACTTCGACTGGTATTTGCTGGCCGCCGTGCCCGTGGCTTTCATGGCCTCGGCGCTGATGGGTGCGGCGCTTGAGCGCGGCATCATCCGCTTTCTGTACGGCCGGCCGCTGGAAACCCTGCTCGCCACCTGGGGCATCAGCCTGATGTTGCAGCAACTGGTGCGCAGCATTTTCGGCGCGCAAAACGTCGGCGTTGAAAACCCGGTCTGGATGAGCGGCGGCGTTCAACTCATGGGCAACCTCTCGCTGCCCTACAACCGCCTCATCATCATCGGTTTTGCGATTGCGGTCTTGCTCGGCATGGCCTGGCTGATCAGCCGGACCCGCCTGGGCCTGTTTGTGCGTGGCGTCACGCAAAACCGGCCGATTGCTTCGTGCATGGGCGTCAACACCGCCCGCGTTGACACCTACGCCTTTGCCCTCGGCTCGGGCATCGCCGGGCTGGCCGGTTGCGCTCTGAGCCAGGTGGGCAACGTCGGTCCCGATCTGGGCCAGGGCTACATCGTCGACTCCTTCATGGTGGTGGTGCTCGGCGGCGTTGGCCAGCTGGCGGGCACCGTGTATGCCGCCTTGGGCCTGGGCATCCTCAACAAATTCCTCGAGGGCTGGACCGGCGCCGTGCTGGCCAAGATCGCCGTGCTCGTTCTCATCATCATCTTTATCCAGAAGCGCCCGCAAGGCATCTTCGCCATGAAGGGCCGCTCTGCGGAAGCCTGAGCCAACACCATGAACGCCACACTTCCTTCCTCCCTGAGTCCCGCCCCGGCGGCGGCCACGTCAGTGCAACTTCCCGCCAAAGGCCCCTTGCTCACGCGCAGGGGCTGGAGCGCTTTCATGGTGGCGCTCATTGCGGTTTGTGCCCTGGCGCCGCTGCTCAACCTCTGGGTGCCGCAGGGCAGCGCCTTTCACATGAGCACCTACGCGGTCGCCTTGCTCGGCAAGATCATGTGCTACGCCATCTGCGCGCTGGCGATGGACCTGATCTGGGGCTACACCGGCATCTTGTCGCTGGGTCACGGCCTGTTTTTCGCCGTCGGCGGCTACGTCATGGGCATGTACCTCATGCGCCAGATCGGCCTGGATGGCAACTACAAAAGCGTCTTGCCCGACTTCATGGTTTTTCTGGACTGGAAAGCCTTGCCCTGGCACTGGACCTTTTCGGGCAGCTTTGTAGCCACGCTGCTGCTCATCGTGCTGGTGCCGGCGTTGGTGGCCTTTGTGTTCGGCTACTTCGCTTTTCGCTCGCGCATCAAGGGCGTTTACTTTTCCATCATCACCCAGGCCATGACCTTTGCCGCCATGCTGCTGTTCTTTCGCAACGAGACCGGTTTTGGCGGCAACAACGGTTTCACCGACTTCAAACGCATTCTTGACCTGCCGATTGCCACGCCCCACATGCGCATGACGCTGTTTGTGCTGACCGGCCTGACGCTGCTGGGTTTCTTTTTGTTTTCCAAATGGCTGGTGCAAAGCAAGTTTGGCCGCGTGCTGCAAGCCATTCGCGACGCCGAGACACGGGTCATGTTCTCGGGCTACAACCCGCTGGGCTACAAACTCACCATCTGGGTCATTTCCGCCGTGATGTGCGGCGTGGCCGGCGCGCTGTATGTGCCGCAAGTCGGCATCATCAACCCGGGCGAAATGAGCCCGGCCAACTCGATTGAAATCGCCATCTGGGCGGCCGTCGGTGGCCGCGCCACCTTGATCGGTCCCATCGTCGGCGCCTTCATCGTCAACGGCGCCAAAAGCTGGCTGACCGTCGCTTACCCCGAGTTTTGGCTCTACTTCCTGGGCACCTTGTTCATCGCCGTGACCTTGTTCCTGCCGCAGGGCGTGGTCGGCCTTGCCAAGAAAATCAGCAGCCGGTTCTCAGGCGGGCCGCCCCCCGGCACCGGTGCCGCGCCGGCCAGCAGCGCCGCCAGCGGGGAGCTCAAGCCATGACACCCGATCTGCTCGAGCAAGGCGCACGCCGCCTTGAAATGCGCCAGGCCGCACTGGCCGCCAACAAGAACGACACCGCCTCCGGTGGGCGCAGCGCGGGCATAGGCCGCATTGCCAAGCCAGAAGGCGAAGTCGACACCACGCACGGCCGCATTCTTTACCTGGAAGACGTCAGCGTCAGCTTCGACGGCTTCAAAGCCATCAACAAACTCTCGCTCGACATCGCGCCCGGTGAATTGCGCTGCATCATCGGCCCCAACGGCGCCGGCAAGACCACCATGATGGACATCATCACCGGCAAGACCCGGCCCGACGAAGGCACGGTCTTCTTTGGCAGCACGATAGACCTGCTGCGCTACAAGGAAGCCGAAATCGCCCAACTCGGCATCGGCCGCAAGTTCCAAAAACCGACCGTCTTCGAGCAACTCACCGTGTTCGAAAACCTCGAACTCGCGCTCAAGACCAACAAAGGCGTGAAGTCCAGCATGTTCTTCAGGCTGGACTCAGCCCAAAGCGACCGCCTGGCCGACATTCTGGTGAACATCCATCTCGCCGACAGCGTCGCCCGCCTGGCCGGTAATCTGAGCCACGGTCAAAAGCAGTGGCTGGAAATCGGCATGCTGCTCATGCAAGACCCCAAACTGCTGCTGCTCGACGAACCCGTGGCCGGCATGACCGACGAAGAAACCGCCCGCACCGCCGAACTCTTTTTGACGCTTAAAGGCAAGCACTCGCTGCTGGTCGTCGAGCACGACATGAGCTTCATCCGCACCATCTCCGAGATAGTCACCGTGCTCTGCGACGGTTCGGTGCTGGCGCAAGGCACGCTCGACCAGGTGCAAGCCGACGAACGCGTGATCGAGGTTTACCTTGGCCGTTGAAACCAACTCCCCCGTTCATCGGGAGCATCCGCCACCGTTCGCCCTGAGCATCCCCCTTCCGTTCGCCCTGAGCACACCCCCTTCCGTTCGCCCTGAGGTATCGAAGGGGAGCTAGTTGAAGACCCTTCG
>CAJAOB010000056.1 GCA_903941205.1 uncultured Burkholderiales bacterium
CCTGCCGCCAGACCTGCTTGCGCGCCGTCCAGTCGGCCAGGCGCGCATGTGCAGTCTGGCTTTCCTTTTTCATCTGCACTTCGTCGGCCAGCTGGGCTGTGAGCTCGAGCCGAATGCCGTTGGGATCAAAAAAGTAGATGCTTTTGAAAACATGGTGGTCGGTCACGCCCAGCACCTCGACGCCCTCGGCTTGCAGCCGGGTTTTCATGGCTTCGAGGTCGGCCACGGTGTCGACTCGAAAGGAAATATGGTTGACCCACAACGGCGTGTTTGGCGAGGGCAGGGCGGCTTCGTCGTCGCCCAGGTCAAAAAACGCAATGAAGGAGCCGTCCTGAAGGCGAAAGAAGAAGTGCGTGTAAGGGCAGTACTCGCCAGTGCTCGGAACGAAGTCGCTCTGAATGATGTGATACAGCGGCAAACCCAGAATATCTTCGTAAAAGTGGCGCGTTTCTTCAGCGTCCCTGGCCCGGTAGGCGTAGTGGTGCAATTGCCGGATGGCCGCTGGCGCGGGCAAGACGCCAGCCAATGCGGGGGCGTCTTCTGCGGCTTTGATGGGCGGTGGGGAAGCGGTCATGAAAGTCTCCGTTCTGGCGTGCGCGGGGTTGGGTTGCCGGGAATTGCTGCACGGGCGGTGAATTCTACTATTCGTAATGCGTTTCCCATATCGTAACTCTGACCTTCTGACCCCCAAGTCAGAATGAACGTTCCGGCGCGACGGCCCTTTGGATGCCAGAAGGGCTTGGCGGCAAGTCCTCGTTCGCACCCTCCGTACGGCAGGGCGGTAATTGAGAGTTGTTATCAATACGGGTGTCACGATAGCTTTATCCAATAACTTATATTGAATCGTCCAATTAGACGTGGCGCCCATATGGCCTTATCGTCACGGAGTCTTTGGAATTTCCCAAAGCCATTTTTCAATTTTCATCAACCCCAAGGAGATTTCCATGGCTGCTCTCAAAGGCTCCAGGACGGAAGAAAACCTGAAAGCCGCATTTGCCGGCGAATCACAGGCCAACCGCCGTTATTTGTATTTCGCAAACAAAGCTGACGTCGAAGGTCAGCCAGACGTGGCAGCGCTGTTCCGCTCTACCGCTGAAGGCGAAACCGGCCACGCACACGGTCACCTCGAGTGGCTCGAGCAGTGCGGTGACCCGGCCACCGGCATGCCTTTCGGCAGCACCCGTGAAAACCTCGCATCTGCCGTCGCAGGCGAGACCCACGAGTACACCGACATGTACCCCGGCATGGCCAAAACCGCTCGTGACGAAGGTCATGACGAAGTGGCTGACTGGTTCGAAACCCTGGCCAAGGCTGAGCGTTCACACGCCAACCGTTACGCCAAGGCTCTGGCCGAACTGGTGGATTGATTTCCCCCTGCTGAAACAGCTGTCCGCAGGGCAGCTGGTTTCTCCCCTCTACGCCCTTGCAAAAGGGCGTAGAGGTTTGTGAAAGGGCTTCTCAAGCCCGGCAAGCTCAAAACCCCACGAGGCCAAGAGTCCAAGAGCCCTTTCACAAACCACTTTAAGAGGCAAGACCATGGCCACAGAAGGCAACCTGAAAGCCCCGACGCGCCACGCGATCGACTGGAAGAACCCGGACTACTACAACGAAGACAAGGTGCTCCATGAAATGGAACGCATCTTCGACATCTGCCACGGCTGCCGTCGCTGCGTGAGCTTGTGCGGCTCCTTTCCCACCTTGTTCGACCTGGTCGACGAAAGCAAGACTGGCGAAGTCGATGGCGTGGACAAAAAAGACTACTGGAAAGTGGTTGATCAGTGCTACATGTGCGACCTGTGCTACCTGACCAAGTGTCCCTACGTGCCGCCGCACGAGTTCAACCTGGACTTTCCGCACACCATGCTGCAAGCCAAGGCGATCAAGTTCAAAAAAGGCGAAGTCGGCGCCGCTGAAAAATTCCTTGCCTCCACCGACACGCACGGCAAGTTTGCCGGTATTCCCATCGTGGTTCAGGCGGTCAATGCCGTCAACAAGACCAAGCCGGCCCGCGCCCTGATGGAAAAAGTAATGGGCGTCGACAAAGACGCCTGGCTGCCCGAACTGGCAACGCAAAAGTTCCGCTCGGGTGCGCTCGAGTCTCCGCCGCATGCCATCAAGGACGGCGTCAAGACCCCCGGCAAGGTGGTGATTTATTCCACCTGCTACGTCAACTACAACGAGCCCGGCATTGGTCACGACCTGCTCAAGGTGCTGGACCACAACGAAGTCCCTTACGTGCTGGTCGACAAAGAGCAGTGCTGCGGCATGCCCAAGCTCGAGCTCGGCGATCTCGAGGGCGTCAACAAGAGTAAGGAAGCGAATATTCCGGTGTTGGCCCGCTACGCCAAAGACGGCTACGCCATCCTCAGCGCCGTGCCCAGTTGCACCCTGATGTTCAAGCAGGAAATCCCGCTCATGTACCCGGACGACGCCGACGTTCAGCTGGTCAAGGCGCACATGTGGGACCCGTTTGAATACCTCATGGCTCGCAAGCGCGATGGCTTTTTGAAGATGGAGTTTCCAGTGCCGCTGGGCAAGATCAGCTACCAGATTCCCTGCCACGGCCGGGTGCAGAACATCGGCAAGAAAACCGAGGAAATGCTCAAGATGGTGCCCGGCACCAGCGTGCACACTTTCGAGCGTTGCTCGGGCCACGCCGGCACCTTTGGCGTGAAGTTGCCCTATCACCAGCAGGCCATGAAGATCGGCAAGCCGCTGTTCAAGGCCATGGCCAACCACAAAGACGGCGGCCTGCCCGATGTCATCAGCAGCGACTGCCCGCTGGGCGGCCACCATATTGCGCAGGGCTTTGAAGTCAATCATCTTGGCGCGCCACCCCAAAAGCATCCGCTGACGCTCATTCGCACTGCTTACGGTCTGAAGTAATCGGCCTGAATTAAGCAGCCTTAACCCCTCAAGTACCCAAGGAAATCACCATGCAAGTCACTGGAAAAATCACCCGCGACAGCCTCATGACGCTCGAGGCGTACAGCAAGTTTCGCAAAGACCACAAGAAAGACGTGATGGCGCACCGCCAGTTGCGCAGCGTGCACCTGGGCGAGCACATCAACTTGCAGTTTGAAAGCGAAACCAGCATCCGCTACCAGATTCAGGAAATGCTGCGCATCGAAAAAATCTTTGAAGAAGAAGGCATCGAGCAAGAAATTGAGGCCTACGCGCCCCTGATGCCCGACGGCAGCAACTGGAAAGCCACGATGCTGATCGAGTACCCCGATGTCAACGAGCGCAAGCGCGAACTGGCCCGGCTGATCGGCGTCGAAGACCGCACCTTTGTCGAAGTCGAGGGCCATGCCCGTGTTTACGCGATTGCCGACGAGGACATGGACCGCGAGAACGACGAGAAAACCTCGGCCGTTCATTTTGTGCGCTTTGAACTCACGCCCTCGATGTGCGCCGCCGTCAAGGCCGGCGCCAGCGTCAAGGTTGGTTGCGACCACACCAACTACCCGGCGCATGTGACGGTCGCGCCCGAGGCGCTGGCTTCACTGGCCAGCGACCTGCGCTGAGATCTGCGCTGAGACCTGCGCTGAGACCTGCGCTGAGACCTGCGCTGAGACTGGCTTGCTCCAGCACCCGAAAAAAAGCCCCGCATCGCGGGGCTTTTTTTCTGCCTATCCTGACCAGCGCAAGTCAGCGTAAATCAGGGCCGTCGCCCAAGGCGGCTCAATCCATCTTGATGTTGGCGGCCTTGATGGCGCGGCTCCAGTCGATGGTTTCGCGCTCCAGCTGGCGGGTGGTTTCGGCGGGCGACAAAAAGCGCACTTCGATGCCCGCGAGGTCTGCGCGTTGGCGGGTTTCGGGCAGTTCCATGCTGCGCTTGACCTCTTGCGAGAGTTTTTGCAGCACGGCGGGCGGGGTGCCGGCTGCGGCGTAAAGCGCCACCCAGGACTCCAGCTCGAAGCCTGACAATCCGGCCTCTGCCGCCGTCGGGACTTGCGGCATTTGCGGGTGGCGGGTCTTGCCGGTCACGGCCAGCGCCCTGAGCTTGCCGCTTTGCACATGGCCCATCACGGATGGCGGCGTGGTGATGAACACCTCCACCTGGCCGGCCAGCACGTCGGCAATCGCCTGGCCCGAGCCCTTGTACGGCACATGCACCATGCTCACACCGGTTTGTAGCTTGAAGATTTCGGTGCCTATGTGCGAGACCGAGCCGTTGCCCTGCGAGGCGTAATTGAGCTTGCCGGGGTTCTGCTTGGCATAGGCAATGAACTCCTTGAGGTTGTTGGCCGGCACCGAAGGGTGCACCGCAATCACGTTGGTGGCAATCGTGATCAGGCCGACGGGCGTGAGGTCCTTGAGTTCCCAGGGCAGCTTGTCCATCAGGATCGGATTGGCAATGTGGTATCCCGAATAAGACACCAGCAGCGTGTGCCCGTCCTTGGCGCCGCGCGCCACGCTCTGGTAGGCCAGGTTGCCGCTGGCGCCGGGCTTGTTGTCAACTACCACCGACTGGCCGATCAGGCGGCCCAGCGGCTCGGCCACCAGGCGCGCCGAGGTGTCCACCAGCCCGCCCGGCGGGTTGGGCACCACCAGGGTGATGGATTTGCTGGGGAAGGCTTGCGCCAGCACCGCCAGCGGCAGGCACAGGCCGGCCAGCGCCAGACCGTGTCGCAGCCGTTTTGCTAGCTGGCTCGCGAATCGGGATGGGCGTGCTGCCATGCAGGGTTTTGCTTCGGGGTTTTTCATGTTGTCTCCTTGGTTTGTGATCCGTTTTTTCAGCGCCTGCGAACGCGCACGCCGGCAAAAATATGCGGCGTCTCGCGCGGCATGCAGCGCCAGTACTGCGCTCGCGCCGTCACCTGGCCATGCAGCGCGGCGGCCGCTTCCCAGCCCCAGCGCGGCTTGTACAAAAAGGCCCGCGCCAGAGCCACCAGATCGGCGTCGCCGCGGCTCAGCACGGCTTCGGCTTGATGCGGGTCGGTGATCAGGCCCACGGCAAAGGTGGCCAGGCCTGAGCGCTCGCGCACCACCTTGGCCAGCGGCACCTGGTAGTCGGGGCCGAGGGTGATTTTTTGCAAAGGCGAAACACCGCCCGAGGAAATGTGCACGAACTGCGCGCCGGCGGCCTTGAGCCGAACCGCCATCTCGGCGGTCTCCTCGATGGTCCAGCCGCCTTCGACCCAGTCGGTGCCCGAAATGCGCATGCCCAGGGTGCCGCCAAAGGCTTCGCGCACGGCCGTGAACACCTCCATGGGCAGGCGAATGCGGTTGTCGAAGGAGCCGCCGTAGCGGTCCTCGCGCTGGTTGGCCAGCGGCGACAAAAACTGGTGCAGCAAGTAGCCGTGCGCGGCGTGCAGCTCCACGGCCTCGATGCCCAGCGCCTGGGCACGTCGGGCAGCGGCGACAAAGTCTTGCGTGAGCTGCGCGATATCGGCCAGTGACAAGGCCCGGGGCGCGGTCTCGTCCGGCGAATGCGGCAGCGCGCTCGGGCCCACCGTGGGCCAGCCGCCGTCAGCCGGGCTGATCAGGGCGCCGCCTTTCCATGGCGCCGCGCTCGAAGCCTTGCGCCCGGCGTGACTGAGCTGAATGCAGACCGGCACGGCCGGCGCCAGGCGGCGGGCGCGAGCCAGGTGCTCACCCAGCGCAGCGGCCGTGACATCGTCCCACAGGCCCAGGCAACCGGGACTGATGCGGCCTTCGGCAGAGATCGCCGTGGCCTCGAGCGTGACCAGGGCCGCGCCGCTGTTGAGCAGCTGGCCCCAGTGCATCAGGTGCCAGTCATTGGCCAGGCCGTCCTCGCAGGCGTACTGGCACATGGGCGCCACCACGATGCGGTTGGCCAGCGTCAGGGGGCCGGCGGGCGCGTTGAAGGTGAAGGGTGAAAACAAGGTGCTCAATGGGTGTTCCCGATGAAAGTCCGCCGCTGCCCAGGGATGCGCAGCGCTGCCGGATAATTGATCAGCCAAAGGATGCCACAGATGCTGTTTCTTCTCTCGCCCGCCAAATCGCTCGACTACGAAACCCCTGCGGTCGGGCTGCCGCA
>CAJAOB010000057.1 GCA_903941205.1 uncultured Burkholderiales bacterium
CGCCTTACCGATGCACTCCAAAGCCGCGGCAAGCCAGGGCGCCCGAGCGTGCTTCCGGGTGCCGGCGCATTGCGGTAGGTGGCGTCGCGTGGGGGCTTGCTTGCGCGGGCAGCCCCCATCCCTGCCTTCCCCCAGAGGGGGAAGGAGCGAAACCGGGGATAGCCGTGCCTGGGAAACAGCCCGCTCCGAAAAAGCCGCAGGTCTGCCGCGGGAAGAGCGCCCAATCGGAGGCGGGCGGGGCCATCAAGGCCGGTGCTGCGATTTGCTCCCTCCCCCTCTGGGGGCGGGCGGGGGTGGGGGCTGGCACCCGACCAGGCTCAAAAAGAGTCAGAAGCTAGCGTTTGACAAAACCAGGCCGCCGAGCCGCAAGGCGCGCTGGCAGGACCCCGAAGTACAGCTTCATGGCCAAGATCAACAAAGTCAGCAGCAACGTCACAGCGTTGGCCACCACCACGGGCCAGGCCTTGAGCGACAGGCCGTACAAAAGCCACAGGAACAAGCCGGTCGAGAGCACGCTGTACATGCCAAAGGACACGCCACTGACGTCTTTGGAGCGGTAGGTGAGCCAGGCTTGGGGGGCAAAACTGCAGGTGGTGAGCGTGGCGGCCACGTAGCCTATCCACTCGGTGGCAAGGGGCGAAAAGTTCAACATCAAGGGCGATCCTGCACGGTCCATTCGATCAGGCGGTCCAGCGCGGGTCGGGCCGCGCTGGCGTTGGGGTGGTTGATCAGGCCGATGACGATGTAGCGGCGGCCACTGTCGCCTTCGGCGTAACCGGCAACCGCGCTGACGTCGCGCAGGGTACCGGTTTTGATGCGGGCGCGGCCGGCGACGGCCTTGGCGCGTTCTTGCAGCCGGCCTTGCGCGCCGACCACCGGCAGAGAATCAGCCAGGGCGCTGGCCAGCGGACTTTGGGCGGCATGCTGCAAGAGCGCCGCCAGGCTGGCCGCGCTGATGCGCTCGCTGCGGCTCAGGCCGGAACCGTTGTCGAGCACCGGCGGCGCGGCCTGCGGCAAGGTTTTGCGCCACCAGGCCTGGGCAGCTTCCCGGCCGGCTTCGAGCGTGCCGGCGGGCGTGGCGGCCAGCTTGCTGTAGAGGCCCAGGCTCAAAAAGAGATGCCGCGCCATCACGTTGTTGGAGAACTGGTTGACGTCGCCCACGATGTCGAGCAGCGGCAGCGAAGGCGAGTCCAGCCGCAGCGGCGCGGTCTGGCCCGACAGCGTGCCGCGCCTTGCCAGCAGGGCCAGTTCCGGCGCGCTGGCATTGCGCACCTGGCCGGTCAGCAGGCCGCCAAGCTGTCGCCACGAGCCTTCCACGGCGCGCGCCGCAAAGCTTGCCGGCTCGGCGTAGGCGCTGGGCCAGACGCGCTCGCCGCAGCCTGAGGCGTAGCTGCCCGCAAAAGCCACCTGGCTGGGGCTGTCAACGCTGGCGCGCAGCTCGCCGCGCCAGTCGCCGCAGCGCGCCGCCTGCACCAGCGGCACGCTGGCATCGACCCTGACGCCAGCCAGCGGCGGCTCGGCGCGCACCAGTGCCCGGCCCTGGGCCAGGTCGGGGGTGAAGGTCATCACGAGCGTCTTGAAATTGATCAGCAAGGCATCGGGCAGCGTGTTGTAGGGTCGCAGCGGCTCGCCGTCAAACTCGGCGGCGCCCAGCGCCGGTTCAGCGAAACCGCTGCGGTCGAGCACGATGTCGCCGCGAATGGCACGTACGCCGCTGCTCTGAACCTGCATCAGCAGCGCCTGCAAGCGCTCGACGACGAGTTTCGGGTCGCCGCCGCCCTTGATGATCATGTTGCCGTCGAGCAGGCCGTTGTCGATGCGGCCGTCCATCGTGATGCGGGTTTGCCAGCGAAAGTCCGGCCCCAGGGCATCCAGCGCGGCGTAGGTGGTGACGAGTTTCATGACCGAGGCCGGGTTCATGGCCTGGTCGGCGCGGTGGCTCAGGCGCGGCGCTCGCTCGCCGCCGGACTCCAGCACCAGCACTGAAACGGCGCTGACCGGCACCCCGGCTTGCGTCAGGGCTGCCTGCACCGGCGCTGGCAAGCGCACGGGCACGGCACGGGCGGGCGGGCTGCCGGCCAATGCCAGGTTCGCCAAACCAGCCATCAGCGCCACGGCCAGCCTTGCCGCTGCCCGCCCGGCACGCGCTGAACGGGTCAGCGGCGTGGTTCGAGGGGGCCGGGCAAAACTCATGCACGAATTATCGCGGCTTGCCTGCCAGCTCTGCCAGCTCTGCCAGCTCTGCCAGCTCTGCCAGCTCTGCCGGACCTGCCGGACCCGCCAGACCCGCCAGGTGCTGGTCCGGGGTTCAGGCCGGCGCAACCCCGGCCCTTGCGCACTTGCCCGGATAATGAAGCCATGCCTCTGACCACCGTACCCGTCCCCGCAGCGCCACTTGGCGGCGATGGCGTGAAGGCGGGCCGCTTTCTGGCCTTTGACACCAGCACCGAACGCATGTCGATTGCGGTGTGCGACGGCGCCCGGCTATGGCAGCACGAAGGCGCTGGCGCGGCGCAGTCCTCGGCCACCCTGATTCCGGCCATCTTGCAGCTGATGAGCAGCGCCGGCCTGCGGCTGGACCAGCTCGGCGCGATTGCCTTCGGCCGCGGGCCGGGATCGTTCACCGGCTTGCGCACGGCTTGCGCTGTGGCCCAGGGGCTGGCGCTGGGCGCAGGCGTGGCCGTGCTGCCGATTGACACCTTGCTGGCGGTCGCCGAGGAAGCGCGGTTTCAGTGGATGCTGGCGCACCCGGGCCAGACCGGGCCGCAGCGCATCACCGCCTTGCTCGACGCGCGCATGGACGAGATGTATGTCCAGCACTTCAGCCTGGCCAGTGGCGCCTGCCAGGCGCTGGCGCCCTGCGCACTGCTCAAGCCTGAAGCCCTGGAATGGCCGGCGCCCTCTGGCGCGCAGAGCGCGGCTCCCTCTCTGGTGGCCGGCAACGTGTTCGAGGTTTACGCCGCACGCTTGCCCGCACGGCCCCCCGGCAGCGACTGCCTGACGCTGCTGCCCGGCGCCAGCGCCATGCTCCGGCTGGCCCCGGCGCTGGCGGCGGCGGGCGCCCTGCGCGAAGCCGCGCAAGCCCTGCCGCTCTACGTGCGCGACAAGGTGGCCCTGACCACCGACGAGCGCGAGCAGGCCAGGCGGCGGCTGGCCCAGGCGGGCGAGCCGGTCAACATGGCCAAGCCGGCCTGATGCGCGCCAGCGCCGAATTGACGGGCCCTGCCATGAACGCCTTGAATACCGTGAACGCCGCGAACAGCACGAACCCAGTGAACCCGGAGTTTGAACCCGACACCATGCGCGCGCCCTTGGCCGTACGGCTTGAAACCATGACCGAAGCTTGGCTGGCGCGCGTCTCGCGGGTCGAGAAAAGCGCTTATACCCATCCCTGGCTCGAAGGCAATTTTGCCGACTCGCTGCGCTCGGGTTATCCGGCGCAGTTGCTGGTGGCGGGCGGCGAAGACGGCCACGCACCGGAGCTGCTCGGCTATTTTGTGGCCATGAAAGGCGTGGACGAAGTGCATCTGCTGAACCTCACCGTCGCGCCTGCGCACCAGCGCCAGGGCTTTGCGCTGCTACTGCTGGATGCGCTGACGCTGTGGTCGCGCGGCCAAGGCGCCCAGTGGCTGTGGCTGGAAGTGCGCGTCAGCAACGAACGGGCGCGGCAGGTTTACGAGCGCTACGGCTTTGGCCATGTCGGCACGCGCCGCAACTATTACCCGCTGAGCGCCTTCGGGCGCGAGGACGCGATCGTCATGAGCCTGGCGCTATGAGTCCGGCCAACCTCATGCGCAGCGCAAGGCAGCCGCCCGCCGCAACGGCCCAATGCCTGAAAGGCCGGTCATGAGCCTGGCGCTGGACAAACGCCAGCGGGCGATGCTGCGCGAAATGGGCATCCGGCTGTGGCAAGCCCCGACGACAACACCGCAAGCGCCAAGGGAAGCGGCCGCGGCAGGCGATCCGGTCCGAGGGTCTGCCCCAGGGCCGCAGCCGCCGTCCTTGAACGCAGCGCCCGCAGCTCTGGCCCGGGCGCCAGGCGCGCCGGCCCGCCCGGCAAACCGTGCATCCGCAGAGTCCGCCAATTCCGCTAATTCCGCCGAAGCAGCCCGTGCAGCAAGCCGCACCCACGCGGGCGATAGCGCCTTTGCCGAGACCTCGACTGGCACTCCTACAGCTGCCGCCACTGGCGACTGGACCCTGGGTCCGGCACAGGCGCTCTACACCGATGCGGCCGAGAACACCGGCGCTACGGCCAGCGCCATGGCAGAGGTAGCGGGCGCTGGCGGGCGCTGGCTGCTGCTGATCGAAACGCCCTTGAGCGCGGCCGACGACCCCGGCTACCCTTTGACAGGCGAAGCCGGCAAGCTGCTGGACAACATGCTGCATGCGGTCGGCTTGAGGGGCAGCGCGGCAGCGCGCTGGGCGCCGGTGTTGCGCGGGCCAAGCCCCGACAGCGCCGCGGGCGCCGCTGAAGCCTTGCCACTGGCCGAGGCGCTGGCCGCGCTGGTCAGCGCCGAACGGCCCGACCTGCTGCTGCTGATGGGACGGCTGGCGGTGCAGGCGCTGCTACAAACCCAGGAGCCACTGGGCAAACTGCGTGGGCGCGCACTGCAGGTGGCGGGCGTGGCCGCTGTTGCCAGCTATGACGCCCCCTACCTACTGCGCAACCTGCCTGACAAAGCCAAGGCCTGGGACGATTTGTGCCGGGCGCAACATCTGGCAAGGCAGCCGCGCCCGGCTTGACCGGGCCGCGGCCGTCTTGAGGGGGTTTGGGCGCAATGTAGGGCAACTGGGCGTTTTGGCCATTCAGTCCGTTTCCCCGCCCACCCATGAGACCCGTCCGGCCTGAACCCGCCCCGCGTACCGGCCCGTCCCGGGCATTCAGGAGGCCAGCAATTCCCTGGGCAGGTTGACAATGAAGCTGGTCATCGCCGCGGCGTCCTGCGCCGGCCGCATGTGCGCCATCATGGCGGCCGCAGCGGCTTCGGGGTCGGCTTTTTGAAAGGCTTCGACCAGCTGCCGGTGCTGCTGATAAGAAGCCCTGACCTTGCCAATGGCGGCAAAAGCGTGCTGGCGGTAGACGCCGGTGCGGGTGCGCATGCGCAGCACTTCCTGGCGCAAATAGGGGTTGCGGGTTGCCCGGTAAATCAGCTCATGAAAATGCAGGTTGCTCTGCTGCCAGGCCTGCCGGTCATCGCGCGCTGCAAGCTCGCCGCTTTCCTCATGGGTCTTGACGATGGCCGCAAGCTCATCGGGGGTCATGCGCTGACATGCCAGCCGCGCAGCCACGCCCTCCAGCTCGGCCAGCAATTCCCACAGGGAGAGCAGCTGCTGCAAGTCCATCTTGACCACCACCATGCCGCCACGCGGCAGGCTCGCCAGCATGCCCTGGGCCTGCAACTGGATCATCGCCTCGCGTACGGGCGTGCGCGAAACAGCATGCTGAAGAGCCAGCTCGGCTTCATCCAGGGCGTCGCCGGGCAGCAGAGCGCCGCTCTTGATGTCGGCCTCAATGGCCAACCGAACCTTGTCGCTGGCCTTGGTGAAAGTGGACTTCTCGGAGCTCATGAGCGGGCTTTTCTGGATTGATGAATATCCATGGATGGGATATATTTATATTTATAAGCCCATTTTGTATGCAAAACAAGCCGATTCAGCAGCCTTTTAAAGAAACCAGTCCGCCAGACTGGTCCGGGGAATGGCTGCGACTGGCGCATGCCGGACTGGCGCAACACGGCAGCCTGGGCGAGCCCGAGACCTTGCAGCGGCTCGCGCGAACGCTACAGCGTCTGGGGCCAGCCGCGCAGGCCTTGCTGGACAGCAGCGCCCCCCCGGCAATCGATGGCGACTGGCTGGCCACAGCCCGATCCGATTTTGCGCAGACACTGGTATCGCTGGCTGTCTCGCCAGCCTGACGACCATGACCGACACCGCCGTCATGGACAGCATGACCGTCACGAACGAATTGCCCGCCACGCTCACCGGCTTGCAGCAAGCGATCCAGGCCGGCAAACTGTCGGTGGCCGAGGCGCTGCGCGCCCAGCGACAGCGCTTTGAGCGTCTGAACGCGCAGTTTCATTGCGCAGTGCAAATCCTGAACGAACCCGGCGCACACACCCGACAACCCAATGGCCCGCTGAGCGGTATTGGGCTGGCGCACAAAGATATTTTTGACGCGCCAGGCCGCCAGCCCGGCCTCGGACGCAACGCCGGCCAGCCGGCGGCCGGCTTGGCCGGCTTGGCTGGTGCGGCTGCACCGGAGCGCTTGGCGCAGGCGGGCGCCAGCGTGCTGGGCTGGCTGACCATGGCCGAATACGCTTGCGGCGCCACCGGCGCCAACCCGCACTTTGCCCCTTGCATCAA
>CAJAOB010000058.1 GCA_903941205.1 uncultured Burkholderiales bacterium
CGATGCGACCGAGTTTAATGCTCATCCTGGAATGAGATCATTATCCGAGCCGAAGCCACAACTGTCGCAATTCGATCGTAATGATGACCAAAAGCTCGACTTTGCTGAGTATGTAGGCTTTATCCAGCAAGTGAACAAATCCAAAGTCCCTGTGAAGTAACTTTTATAGAGTTAGGCGTATACCTTTTAGCCTTGGCTTTCCATCGATGACATCGGTCCAGACCACATACAGCCCATGCGCGGTCTGTTGCATGCGTGCGAAGCCGGTACCTTGGCCGCGTCCTGACAGTGTTGCCAATCGCAGCGGACTGCCGGCACTGGTGCCGCCGTGTCCGATTCGCTGCAGCCAGAGTGTCTGTGCGGCGTTTTCTTCGGACCACAGTAGCCACGCGCCCTTCGCATCCGCCGCAAGATCGACACGGCCCAGTATGCTTTGTCCGCTGCGCAAGGTACGCGCCGGCAAGAACGTGCTGCCACTGTTGCCGGAATAGCCCAGACGGATTTTCGGTGTATTGCCGCTGCCCGTGTACCATGCCGCCCACAGTGATGAACCGTGTGCGGCTATGGCCGGGCCGTTCACCGGGCAGGCCGGCATCAACCATTGATCATCCGCGACCGCTTTCGGGCTCTGCCACCGGCCATCGATATGGCGTACGGTGTAGATATCGCGGATTTCGTTCGGATCGCGGTCGCGGTAAATGATTACCGGACCTTTGGCAGTCACGGCTGCATCGGTCTGGCAGCAGTCGCAGGTGCGTGCATCCAATTGCGATTCGGCCGTCTTGCGGCCTTTGCGGTCGAATACCGCCGTACGCAGGGTCATGGCCTTGCCCGTCGGTCCGTGTCCGGCATGCCCGTCATGGGACGGTGCCGCACCCGTATTCCGGCCGTCCAGCCAGGCGATAGCCAATTCATTTTTCGACCACGGCCAAAGAGTAGCGAACCCGTGTTCAGTCGGTGTGCCGTCATCGTTGACGCGGATCGGCGCCGACCAGCTTGTGCCGCCATCATCCGAACGGTAGAGCACCACATCATAGGCATAGGTGCCCTTGGCCGACTTCACCAGATTGTGGGCCCACAGCGTGCCATCCGGCAATTGCGTTGTGCTCGGAAAGTCGGCCCAGTTCACGAACCAGTTGTCGCCCTCGGCGATGGTGCGTGTTGCGGACCAGCGGGCATTGGCAAAACGTGCGAATTTAAGCCGATGGCCGTTGCCGCTGCGCTCGATCCAGCTCAGATTCACGGCCCCATTCGTACCCTGGCTCAGGCTCGGCTGTGCCGCCGCGGTGCTTGACGGAAGCGGCCAGGCTTCGATTGCCGCCGGCGTGGCGACGGCAGAAAGCGGTAACAGCAGTACAGCGAGGAATCGAATCATTTCGCCATTCTAACAGTGCCGGCGCGCCTTCAGAAATCGAGGTGTGCGCTCAGCTTCACTTCCCGCGGCGATCCGATGCTGATGTTGTTGTCGTTGTGCGCCGATGCGTAATAGCGCTTGTCAGCCAGATTCTCGATGTTGGCCTGGAGCTTCAGGTGTTCGCTGGCCTTGTAATAGATGGCGGCATCGATACGGCTGAAACCCGGCAGCGATACCGTGTTGCTGGTCGTGCTGTATACCTTGCCCCGGCCATTGATGCCGAGTCCGAGCCCCCAGTGGGTATTGATATCCCAACGGCCCCAGACATAGCCTGAGTGTTC
>CAJAOB010000059.1 GCA_903941205.1 uncultured Burkholderiales bacterium
ACGCAGGTGCCGCTGTGGCACGACTCGGAAGTCGCCGCCATTGCTTACGCCGTGCAAAACATCATCAGCAGCCGGGCTGACGCAGCCAAAGTCAAGGCCCATGCAAGCACCCCTGCCGTGATGCCGGCTTCGCCCACGCTTGAAGCCTTGTCGCCAGGCCTCATGGCGGGCCGCAAATGCAGCGAATGCGGCGCGCATGCCGTGATCCGCAAAGACGGCTGCGACTACTGCACGCAATGCGGCCACCTGGGCAGTTGCGGATGAGCGCCAGCGCGCAGGAGCGCTGCCTGTGAAATGCGGCGGGGCCAGGGGTTGACAGACCCCCCGGCGCGGCCAGCCCATGCGGCAAAATAGGCCCATGAACCCGCCCGATCTTTCCACTTCACCCACCAGCCCAAGCGAGTTGGCCCGCCTCATGAACACGCTGGGCGCCCAGGCCAAAGCCGCTTCGGCGCTGATGGCCAAAGCACCTGCTGCGCAAAAGAAAAATGCGCTTGAAGGCTTGGCCGCTTTGCTGCGCGCGCAATTTGCAGCGCTGCAAGCGGCCAACCAGCGCGATCTCGACCGCGCCAGCGCCGCCGGTCTGGCCGGGCCGCTGCTGGACCGCCTGAAACTGGGCGCCGACGCGCTCGAAACCGTGGCCCTGGGCTGCGAGCAGCTCGCGCTGATGCCTGACGTGATCGGCGAGATCATCGGCATGAAGCAGCAGCCCAGCGGCATCCGTGTGGGTCAGATGCGCGTGCCGATTGGCGTGTTCGGCATGATTTACGAGAGCCGGCCCAATGTGACGATCGAGGCGGCCTCGCTGGCCATCAAGAGCGGCAACGCCTGCATTTTGCGCGGCGGCTCCGAAGCCATCGAGTCGAACAAGGCGCTGGCGGCCCTGGTGCAGCAAGCCTTGGTGCAAGCCGGTCTGCCGGCAGACGCGGTGGAACTGGTGCCGACCACCGACCGTGAGGCCGTGGGCCTTTTGATCACCATGCCGCAGTACGTTGACGTCATCATTCCGCGTGGCGGCAAGGGGCTGATCGAGCGCATCAGCCGGGATGCCCGGGTGCCGGTGATCAAGCACCTGGACGGCAACTGTCATGTGTATGTCGATGATTTTTGCGACCTCGCCATGGCCGTGAAAGTGGCGGACAACGCCAAGACGCAAAAGTACAGCCCCTGCAACGCCACCGAAGGCCTGCTGGTGGCGCGCACGGTGGCTGCCGAATTCCTGCCCCGCATCGGCGCGGTCTACGCGGCCAAAGGCGTAGAAATGCGCTGCGATGCGCCAGCGCTAAACATCCTGAGCGCCGCCTTGCCGCAGGCCAGCCTGACAGTGGCGACCGAGCAGGACTGGTACGAGGAATACCTCGCGCCCATCATCAGCATCAAGGTCGTCGAGGGCGTCGACGAAGCGATTGCCCACATCAACCGCTATTCAAGCCACCACACCGACGCCATCATCACGCGCGACCACGGCCACGCGCAGCGCTTTCTGCGCGAGGTCGATTCAGCCAGCGTGATGGTCAACGCCAGCACGCGCTTTGCCGATGGTTTCGAGTTCGGGCTGGGCGCCGAAATCGGCATCAGCACCGACAAGTTCCATGCGCGCGGACCCGTCGGCATCGAGGGGCTGACCTCGCTGAAGTACGTGGTGCTGGGCGAAGGCGAAGTGCGCGGCTGAAGGCGGCCCCATCGCGGTCTGGCCGGCGCGGGCGATCCGCCCTTTCCATGGCCGCCAGCCCGCGCGGGCCGGCTGGCGAGCGCAAAGCCCTCAGGCCTTGCGCGCTGCCAACACCCGGTCCACCATCGCACCCGCTTGGCCCAAGTTGTTCATCGGGTCGCAAAAGCCGGCGAGTTGCTCGCGCGTGACGTGCTTGTTGATTTGCGGATGCTCGGCCAGCAGGTCGATCAGCGGGCGCTGCTGCTTGAGCGCGACGCGGCAGATGTCATAGACCAGATCGTGCGCGTACTCGCGGCCGATGTAGGGGCCCAGGCCCATCATCACGGCTTCGGACATCACCAGGCCGTGCGTCATGTCGATGTTGCGGCGCATCTGCGCGGCGTCCACTTCCAGCCCCGCCAGAATGAACTTGGTCTGCTTGAGCGCACCCGACATCAGACAGAAGATTTCAGGCATGGCCACCCATTCGATTTCCCAGGGGCCGGTCGAACGCTCGTGGTCGGCCACCATCGCGTCCATCAGCGAGGCGGCCAACTGGCGCACCACCGAGATGTTGGCGTGAATGTAGAGGCAGGAGATCGGGTTGCGTTTTTGCGGCATGGTGCTCGACGAGCCACGGCCGGGCGCAAAGGGTTCAAAGACCTCGGCCACTTCGGTCTGCATGAGCAGCTTGACGTCCATGGCGATCTTGCCGAGCGAGCCGCCGACGATGCCCAGAAACGCGCCGACTTCGGCAAAGTTGTCGCGCACGGTGTGCCACGAGATCAGCGGCTGACCGAGGCCCAGCTCTTTCATGAGGCCGGCCTGGGTTTCCATGGCGCCGGTTTCCAGCGACGACAAGGTGCCCGAAGCGCCGCCGAATTCGCCCACCAGCACGCGCGGCTTGAGCTGCTCGAGTCGCTCGCGGTGGCGCTCGATGCCGGCCAGGATGCTGGCCATCTTGTAGCCAAAGGTGATGGGCGTGGCTTGCTGCAAATTGCTGCGGCCGATGATCGGTGTGTCGCGGTGCGCTTGGGCCAGCTTGGCCAGCGAATCCGAGATGTCTTTCAGGTCGGCTTCGACCAGCGCCAGGCCTTCGCGGATTTGCAGCACAGCGGCGGTGTCGGTGATGTCTTGCGTGGTGGCGCCCCAGTGGCAGTACTCGCCGAGCTTGTCACGGCAGTTGGCGTTGATCTGGTTGACCACGGCAATGATGGGGTAGCCGATCTGCTCGGTCTTGGCCTTGAGTTTGGCCCAGTCGATCTGGCTGGGCTCGCAGTTCTTGACGATCTCTTCGGCCGCTTCTTTGGGGATGATGCCAAGCTCGCCCTGCACCTTGGCCAGCGCGCGTTCGATGTCGAGGTATTTGGCGGTGCGGTTCTCGTCGCTCCAGACCTGGCGCATGGCTGCGTCGCTGAACATGTCGCCGAAAATTTTGGAGTCGATGATGGTTGAAGCCATGGTTTTTTATGAGGTCAGGAGAAAGTTAAAAAAAGCAAAAGCGGCTCAGGCCGCCGGCTGGGAAATTACAGCCGGGGTTTGTTCAAGCCGGCGGGCCAGGGCCAGCAGCCGTTCAGCGCGCAGCAGCACAGGCCGGTCGACCATTTTCCCGTCGAGTTGCAGTGCGGCGCCTCCGGCGGCGGCGCTGGCTTGCAGCACGCGCCGTGCCCAGGCCAGGTCCTTCTCGGCGGGTGCCAGTGCGGCCAGGGTCGCGGCCACTTGCACCGGATGAATGCACATCTTGGCGCCAAAACCCAGGCTGCGCGCCTCTGCCATGTCGGCGCTGACCTGCGCTGCGTCCAGCGCCGGCGTGACGCCGGCCACCGGCGCGGGCAAGCCGGCAGCGCGCGAGGCCAGGGCGATTTGCGCCGCGGCCATGGCCAGCATCGGGCTGCCCTCGGGCACGTTCAGGTCCAGCATGAAGTCCAGCGAGCCAAAGGCCAGCCGCGCCACGCCGGGCGCCGCTGCAATGGCTTGCACGGC
>CAJAOB010000060.1 GCA_903941205.1 uncultured Burkholderiales bacterium
AGCCCAAGGCGGCGCTGCTGTCGCATTCGAACTTCGGCTCCTCAGACCAGCCCAGCGCGCTCAAAATGCGCCGCACCCTGCAACTGCTGCGCGAACAGGCGCCCTGGCTGGAGGTCGACGGCGAAATGCACGGCGACATCGCGCTCGACCCGGTGGGCCGTCAAGACGTCATGCCGCACAGCACCCTGGCCGGCGAAGCCAATTTGCTGGTCCTGCCCAACATTGACGCGGCCAACATTTCCTACAACCTGCTCAAGACGGCCGCCGGCGGCAACATTGCCATCGGACCGGTGCTGCTTGGGGCAGCCAAACCGGTGCATATCTTGACGGCCAGCACCACGGTACGCCGTATCGTCAACATGACAGCCTTGACCGTCGCCGACGCCAACGGCACGCGCTGATCAGGCCTCGAGCGGGCTTGTCCCGGCCCAACTTGGCTTGGGCAAATAGCAAAGGCTAACTTACAGGCCTAAAAACCAGACTCACCTGGTGGCCGATGCGGGTTAGCCCTTGCATTTTTCGTGCACATCCGTCACACTAATGGCCTGAAAGTTAAGGGTTAACCCGCGAAGCCGCCGAAAGCGGCGCGGGTTGGCCCCTGAAGTTCAGAAAGGTTTTTTTCATGTGGTGCAAATCGGGGGGTGGCTGGCGCCGCACTCTGGCCTCGGTTCTGTTGGCCCTGTCGACCGTTGTGGGTCTACCGGCCATCGCCAAGGGCCCGAGCGCAGCGGACAAGCCCGCCGAAGCCACGATTGCCGAGGCCCAGTTGCCGGTGCAAGGTCAGCGAGTGCTGACCTTGATCTACCAAGGCGGGCCCTTCAAGCATGACAAAGACGGCACGGTGTTCGGCAACAGGGAGCGGCTCTTGCCTTTGCAAGCGCGCGGCTACTACCGCGAATACACCGTGAGAACGCCAGGGGTCAGTCACCGGGGTGCGCGCCGGATCGTCTGCGGGGGAAAGCAAGTCACCGCCCCAGACGCCTGCTACTACACCGAGGACCATTACGCCAGTTTCAGACGGATCGTGCCGTAGCAGCCGCCGAACGATCCAAAGAGTTTTGTTTTCGCCTTTTCAACCTGAGCTTTTCATGGAAAGAACCACGGAGATGGACACACCACTTCGTACTGTCAGGCCCAATATTGTTCAGTCCATCCGCGCCTTCCGGGTGCAGGACTTGCAGGAGGCCGCCACCGAACTCGGTCACCACTTCCTGTATGCCAATCTGGCCAACGCCCAGAGCAAGCAGGATGTGCTGGACATGATCGCGGCACAGTACACCTTCCCTTCTCACTTCGGCAAGAATTTTGACGCCCTCTACGATTGCATGACCGACCTGGTGCACAAGTCGGGGCAGCAGCCGGGCTTCATCGTGGTGCTCGAGCACATTCCAGCCAACGCCAAGTTTGACAAGGAAGCGCGCGAGCAATTGCTCGACATCTTCCGCGACGCCGCAGATTACTGGGCTGACCGAAAGATTCCCTTCCGATGTTTCTATTCTTTTCTGTAGCCCGTTCCCCGGAAATTGGCCAAG
>CAJAOB010000061.1 GCA_903941205.1 uncultured Burkholderiales bacterium
GCCAACCTCTCCTACATGATGGCGCAGCAGGGTAAAAAAGTGCTGCTGATCGGCTGCGACCCTAAAAGCGACACCACCAGTTTGCTGTTCGGCGGCAAGGCCTGCCCGACCATCATCGAGACATCGTCGAAGAAAAAACTCGCCGGCGAAACCGTGTCGATTGGCGACGTCTGTTTCAAGCGCGACGGCGTTTTCGCCATGGAACTCGGCGGCCCCGAAGTCGGCCGCGGCTGCGGCGGGCGCGGCATCATTCACGGCTTTGAAACCCTCGAAAAACTCGGCTTTCACGAGTGGGGTTTTGACTACGTGCTGCTCGACTTTCTGGGCGACGTGGTGTGCGGCGGCTTTGGCCTGCCGATTGCCCGCGACATGTGCCAAAAAGTTATCGTCGTGGCCAGCAATGACCTGCAATCGCTTTATGTCGCCAACAACGTCTGCTCGGCGGTCGAGTACTTCCGCAAGCTCGGTGGCAACGTCGGCGTCGCCGGCATGGTGATCAACAAGGACGACGGCACCGGCGAAGCTGCCGCCTTCGCCCTGGATGTCGGTATCCCGGTGCTGGCCTCGATTCCGGCCAATGAAGACATTCGCCGCAAGAGTGCCAGCTACGAAATCATCGGCACGCCCGACAGCGAGTGGGGCCCGCTCTTCGCCGAGCTCGCCAAAAACGTCGGCGAAGCCCCGCCCATGCGCCCGAAACCCATGACCCAAGACGGCCTGCTCGGTCTCTTCAGCGCCGACAGCGTGGGGCGTCATGTGGTGCTGGATCCGGCCACCGAATTCGACATGTGCGGCGTCACCAGCGTCACCAAGCCCAGCCTGGAAGTGGTTTACGACCCCGCCTGAGCGCCACCTCACGCCTTGAAGAAAACCATGTCGCACACCATCCCCATCGTCCCCATCAAAGCCACCCCGGCCGTGGACGGCCTGGGCTGCCACGCCGGCAAGGACGCGATGCTCGAAGCCGCCGCTTCAGCGGGCAAGAGCGAAGTACTCAACCAGTACGCCGCGGACTACCCCAAAGGCCCGCACGACCAGCCGCAAAGCATGTGCCCGGCCTTCGGTTCCTTGCGCGTGGGTCTGCGCATGCGGCGCACCGCCACCATCTTGTCGGGCTCAGCCTGCTGCGTCTACGGCCTGACCTTCACTTCGCATTTTTACGGTGCGCGCCGCAGCGTCGGCTACGTGCCCTTCAACTCCGAAACGCTGGTCACCGGCAAGCTGTTTGAAGACATCCGCGAGGCGGTTCATGCGCAGGCCGATCCTGCCAAGCTCGACGCCATCGTCATCATCAATCTGTGCGTACCAACCGCCAGCGGCGTGCCACTGCAGTTGCTGCCGCCATCGATCAACGGCGTGCGCGTGATCGGTATTGACGTGCCCGGTTTTGGTGTGCCCACGCATGCGGAAGCCAAAGACGTGCTGGCCGGTGCCATGCTGCGCTACGCCCGGCAAGAGGTCATGGCCGGACCGGTGCCAGCGCCGCGCCAGGCGCGTTCGGGCAAGCCCACCATCACGTTGCTCGGCGAAATGTTCCCGGCCGACCCGATGAGCATCGCGCAAATGATCGCACCCATGGAGCTCGCCGTGGGCACCGTGGTCCCCACGCGCGAATGGCGCGAGTTGTACGCTGCACTGGACGGCAGCGCAGTCGCTGCAATTCACCCCTTCTACACCGCGTCCATTCGTGAGTTCGAGGCCGCTGGCCGGCCCATCGTCGGCTCTGCCCCGGTCGGTATCGACGGCACGCACGACTGGCTGGGCGCCATCGGTCAGGCCACCGGTGTGGCCCAGCCGCTGATTGACAAGGCCCGCAACCAGGCGCTGGCCGCCCTGCGCGCCGTGCTGGCCAAGCAAAGGATCAAGGGCCGCATCACCCTGAGCGGCTACGAGGGTTCCGAATTGCTGGTGGCTCGCTGGCTGGTCGAATGCGGTGCTGATTTGCGTTACGTGGGCTCGGCCTGCCCGGCCACACCCTGGAACGCGCATGACGCCGCCTGGCTCGCCGCCAAGGGCGTGCATGTGCAGTTCCGCGCCTCGCTCGAGCAAGACCTCGCTGCCGTGCGCGAGTTCAAGCCGCAGCTGGCCATTGGCACCACGCCCGTCGTACAAGTCGCCAAGGAAGCAGCGATTCCATCTCTCTATTTCACCAACCTGATTTCTGCGCGGCCCCTGATGGGCGCCGCTGCGGCCGGCTCGCTGGTGCAGGTGATCAACGGCGCCATGGGCAACCAGGCGCGCTTTGACACCATGAACGAATTCTTTGGCGAGGTCGGCAAGGCTGACCAGGCTGGCGTCTGGAGCGAGTTGCCCCAAGAGCATCCCGAGTTCAGAAAAGACATGAAGCGCCAGCGCGAAAAGCAGGCCAAAAAGCGCGCCGCGCAAGAGGCGATTGGTTCATGACCGACACCGCCGTCAAAAAAAAGCCGCCGATGACCTATGTCATCGACCATGACCGCGCCGGCGGTTACTGGGGCGCGGTGTATGTTTTCACGGCCATCAAGGGCCTGCAGGTGGTGATCGACGGCCCGGTCGGCTGCGAGAACCTGCCGGTCACCTCGGTGCTGCATTACACCGACGCGCTGCCACCGCACGAGTTGCCGATTGTGGTTACCGGTCTGGCCGAAGAACAACTCGGCCGCGAAGGCACCGAAGGGGCCATGAAGCAGGCCCACGCCACGCTGGACCCGGACCTGCCAGCGGTGGTCGTCACCGGCTCCATCGCCGAGATGATTGGTGGCGGCGTGACGCCCGAAGGCACCAACCTGATCCGCTTTTTGCCGCGCACCATCGACGAAGACCAGTGGCAATGCGCCAACCGCGCGATGTATTGGCTGTGGAGCGAGTACGGCATGAAAAAAGTGCCGGCCCGCCCGCTTCCGCAAGACCGCAAGGCCGGCGAAAAACCACGCGTCAACATCATTGGCCCTTGCTACGGCAACTTCAACAGCGCCAGCGATGTGGCCGAGATCCGCCGTCTGGTGCAAGGTATTGGCGCCGACATCAACATGGTGTTTCCGCTGGGCAGCCATGTCTCCGAAGTCTCGCGCCTGGTCGAGGCCGACGTCAACATCTGCATGTACCGCGAGTTTGGCCGCATGCTCTGCGAAGCACTCGACCGCCCTTACCTGCAAGCCCCGATTGGCCTGCACAGCACCACCCGCTTTCTGCGCAAGCTTGGCGAGTTGCTGGGCCTGGACCCCGAGCCTTTCATCGAGCGCGAAAAACACACCACCATCAAGCCAGTGTGGGACTTGTGGCGCTCGGTCACGCAAGACTTTTTTGCCACTGCCAGCTTTGCCGTGGTGGCCACCGACACTTACGCGCGCGGCCTCAAGAATTTCCTCGAAGGCGAAATGGGCCTGCCTTGCCGCTTTGCCATCTCGCGCACAGCCGGCAACAAGACCGACAACGCCGCAGTGCGCGAACTGGTGCAAAAACAGACACCGCTGATCTTGTTCGGCAGCTACAACGAGCGCATGTACCTGGCCGAGGCAGGCAGCGCCGGCCCGATGCGCGCAGCCTTCATTCCGGCATCGTTCCCCGGCGCCATCATCCGCCGCCACACCGGCACGCCTTTCATGGGTTACAGCGGCGCCACCTACCTGATCCAGGAAGTCTGCAACGCCCTGTTTGATGCGCTGTTTCATATCTTGCCGTTGGGCACCGACATGGACAAGGTCGAGCCCACGCTGGCCCGTGTCAGTGGTGAGGCCGCCACGCCCTGGGAAGACCAGGCGCAGGTCAGGCTGCATGCGCTGGTGTCGCAGCAGCCTGTGCTTGTGCAGATTTCAGCGGCCAAACGCCTGCGCGATCAGGCCGAGCAGCATGCGCGGGACCGGCAAGACGCCGTCGTCACCGAAGCGCACGTGAACCAGGCCGGCCAGGCCATGGGCCTTGGTCTGAGTGTTGGAGAGCCGGCATGACGGCGCGTTTCATGGCCACGGCGGCCGAGCATTTTTACAGCCTGCGCCACGGCGTCAGGTTCACCCTATTTCGTGGCAATTTGCTGCGGATGCCCAGGTTGCGCGGGCTGAGCGCAACGCAGGCCATCCGGCCTTTTTGAAAAGGAGCATTCGTATGTCAACTCGGACTTCAATTTCCGGCCTGACCGACGAGGAGGCTCAGGAATTCCACACCTACTACATGCAGGGTCTTGTGGGCTTCACGGCAGTCGCCGTGGTGGCTCACATCCTCGTGTGGATGTGGAAGCCCTGGTTCTAAGTTCGGTTCACTTCCATGAATGGAGAAACTGCCATGAGCGAAATGTCTTATTCAACTAAGCCATCCCACCGGGATGACAAGCTCACGCTTGTCCTGATCTTTGCCCCGTGCTTTGTGCTGCTTTTGTCGATTGCGATTCTCGGCCAACTGGTCGGGCTGCATTGGCAGAACTGGCTGCCTGGCGCTGAGCAAAAGACCAGCCTCTTCTCGGGCGTCCATGCAGCGGTTTACACACTCATGTCTCACATCATTTAGGAGAAAAGACCATGTGGAGAATTTGGCGACTTTACGACCCGCTTCGGGCGATGGTAGTTCAAGGTATTTTTCTGTTTTCGCTGGCAGCGATGATTCACCTCATCTTGCTGAGCACAAACAAGTTCAACTGGCTCGACGGCCCGAAAAAACCGATGGCGGCAGCAGCGCAAAACGCGCCTATGCCGGCCCCGGTGCCCGCAGCAAAGTCCTGACCGACAGGCGAAGTGCAGATGCTGCACTGCGCCTTGGCCGGCGCGGCATCTGCCCTTTTTTCGGCCTCGCAGCCGGGAAAAGCAATAAACAGACAAGCGAAACAGCAACAAGTGTTCATCACGCAAGCGACAGGAGAGCCTCATCATGGCCATGCTCAGCTTTGAAAAAAAATACCGGGTCCGCGGCGGCACACTGCTAGGCGGTGACCTGTTCGACTTCTGGATGGGCCCCTTTTACGTCGGTTTCTTCGGCGTGACGACGGCGTTCTTCACCATCCTAGGGACCGCATTGATACTCTGGGGCGCCTCGCAAGGGCCGACCTGGAACCTCTGGCAAATCAGCATTGCGCCGCCCGATCTTTCCTACGGCCTGCGCTTTGCGCCGCTGATGGAAGGCGGCTTGTGGCAACTTATCACCGTTTGCGCCATTGGCGCCTTCGTCTCCTGGTTGTTGCGCGAGGTCGAGATCTGCCGAAAACTTGGCATGGGCTACCACGTGCCGGCAGCCTTTGGCGTTGCCATCTTTGCCTACGTCACGCTGGTCGTGATCCGGCCTGTGCTCATGGGCGCCTGGGGCCACGGATTTCCATATGGCATCTTCAGCCACCTGGACTGGGTCTCGAATGTGGGCTACCAGTACCTGCACTTTCACTACAACCCGGCCCACATGCTGGCCGTGAGCTTCTTCTTTGCCACAGTGTTAGCACTGTCGCTGCATGGCTCGCTGATTCTCTCGGCCACCAATCCGCCCAAGGGCGAGGTCGTGAAAACGCCAGAGCACGAAGACACCTTCTTTCGCGACATCATTGGCTACTCCATCGGCACGCTCGGCATCCACCGTCTGGGCCTGTTCCTGGCACTGGCCGCGGTACTTTTCAGCGCCTTGTGCATCGTCATCAGTGGCCCGTTCTGGAGCCGTGGCTGGCCCGAGTGGTGGGGCTGGTGGCTGAACATGCCCATCTGGCGTTAAGCCCGGAACCGCATAGGCAAAGGAGAACAACATGGCTCAATACCAAAATCTTTTCACCGCCGTTCAGGCCACAGGTCCGCTGCATCACGGCGTTCCCTTGGGCGCAGGCAATGACCGCCGCTTCGGCGAGACGCCAGGCGTTAATTACTGGCTGGGCAAGCTGGGCAACGCGCAAATCGGCCCGGTCTACCTGGGCGGTCTCGGCGTGGCTTCGCTGATCTTCGGCACGCTGGCCTTCAACATCATCGGCATGAACATGCTGGCTTCGGTGAACTGGGACCCGATCCAGTTCATCCGCCAACTCTTCTGGCTGGCTCTCGAGCCGCCACCACCAGGCAACGGCTTGGCGCTGGCCCCCCTGAACCAGGGCGGCTGGTGGCAGATCACCGGCTTGTTCCTGACCATTTCCATTCTGTTGTGGTGGGCTCGCACCTACCGACGGGCGCGTGCGCTCGGCATGGGCACGCATGTGGCCTGGGCCTTTGCAGGCGCCATCTGGCTGTACCTGGTGCTCGGCCTGTTCCGGCCGGTGCTCATGGGCAGCTGGGGCGAGGCGGTGCCCTTCGGCATCTTCCCGCACCTGGATTGGACTGCCGCGTTTTCATTGCGCTACGGCAACCTGTTCTACAACCCCTTCCATGCGCTGTCGATTGTTTTCCTCTACGGCGCCACCTTGCTGTTTGCCATGCACGGCGCCACCATCTTGGCGGTCAGCCAGTTTGGCGGCGAGCGCGAGATCGAACAGATCGTGGACCGCGGCACCGCTTCGGAGCGCGCTGGGCTGTTCTGGCGCTGGACCATGGGCTTTAACGCCACCATGGAATCGATTCACCGCTGGGCCTGGTGGTTCGCAGTGCTCTGCCCGCTGACTGGCGGCATCGGCATCCTGCTGACTGGCACGGTGGTCGACAACTGGTTCCTCTGGGCCGTCAAGCACGGCGTGGTTCCCCCTTATCCGGAAGTCTTTCCCGCCGTGATGGACCCCGCCCTCAGCACAGGAGTCAAGCCATGATCCCCCAAGTCAAATTCATTCGCGTCGGCTTGCGCCACAGCCTCCAACTACTGGGTCTTTCCTCCCTGCTGCTGCTGAGTGCCTGCGAGCGTCCTTTCATGGACAGCGTGCAGCACGGCTACCGTGGCACGGGCATGGTGCAGGTCTACAACCCGCGAATTGTTGAAGCCAAGCAAGACAACAACGTGGTGCCTGCGGCGCAGCCAGCCGCTTCGCCAGACGGTCCCAAGGCCAGCCAGGTGTTTCAAAACGTCAAGGTGCTGGGCGACCTGAGCGTGGGCGAGTTCACCCGCCTCATGGTTTCCATGACAGCCTGGGTCGCCCCGCAGCAGGGGTGCTCTTACTGCCACGCCGGCGACAACATGGCCGACGACAGCAAGTACACCAAGATCGTGGCGCGGCGCATGGTCGAGATGACGCAGCACATCAACGCCGACTGGAAACCCCACGTGGCCAACACAGGCGTCACCTGCTACACCTGCCACCGCGGTGAACCCGTACCCAAAGAGGTCTGGTTCAAGGCCAATGCACAGCCGCAAGGCAGCAACTTCATCGGCGACAAGGCCGGGCAAAATTCGCCGGCTGACAGCGTCAATTTGTCCTCGCTGCCGAACGACCCGTACACGCCTTTCCTGCTTGGCAAAGCCGATATCCGTGTCAATGGCCCGACGGCACTGCCTAGCGGCAACCGCCACTCGACCAAGCAAGCGGAATTTACCTATGGCCTGATGACGCACATGTCGACTTCACTCGGCGTGAACTGCACCTATTGCCACAACAGCCGTTCTTTCCAGACCTGGGAGGGCGGGCCGCCACAGCGCACTACCGCCTGGCATGGCATCCAGATGGCGCGTGACCTGAACCTGGCTTACCTCGAGCCGCTGACCGCAAGCTTCCCGGCCAACCGCAAGGGCGAGCTCGGCGATGTGGCCAAGGTCAATTGCGCGACCTGCCACCAGGGCGCCTACAAGCCCCTGAACGGCGCAGCGATGCTCAAGGACCATCCGGAGCTGGGTAAGTACACGGCAACGGCAGCGGCGGCGCCAGCGGCCAGTCTGAGCACCACTGATGTGGCAGTGGCTGCAGCGGCGGCACCGGCCGCCAAGCCGGCCAAAGCCAAGCCCTGAGGCCTGCGCCAGCCAGACGCACGCCAAGGCCGGACCTTTAGCAACCCGCACAGGTCCGGCCCGACAAAGCGCTCTAGCCAGCCCAAGCCATGCAAACCCCAACACCGGATGTCAAGACGGTGCCGGGAATGCCGGCAAGGCTGGTCGCCGGCGTGATGGTCGTGCTGCTGCTGGACTACCGCCGCCAGCACCAGGGATGGGGCTGGATGCGGCTGGTGCAAGGCCCAGGCGCCCTCAAGGACACGCCCGGCCTTCGCTTTGCCAAGGTCATGGGCAGCGGCCACGCAGGCGGTTTCAGCATTCGCCCCAGCGCCTCGCACCAGGGCCTCATCACGGTCTTTGACCAACTCGAACAAGCACAAAATTTCCTGGCGGGCCCCTATGTGGCTGCTGCCCGCGAACACGCCCGCGAGTGGTGGTCGGCTGTGTTGGCCGTCGACTCAGCGCGCGGCGAATGGGATTCCCAGCCCTGGGGCAGCACGCCGGCCAGCAGCCTGACAGCGCAGTCGGCAGTCTCTGACGGGCCGCAGCCCCTGGCCGTCATCACTCGCGCCAGCATCCGGCCAGCCAAGGCCATGGCGTTCTGGCGCTTCGCGCCCGCGGCCCAGAGCGACTTGCAAAAAGCCCCGGGCTGCACCCTGGCCATGGGCCTGGGCGAAGCGCCACTGGTGCGCCAGTGCACCTTCAGCCTGTGGCGCGATACGCCCTCGATGCTGGCCTACGCCCACGGCGGCGCGCACCAGCATGCCATCGACGCGGCCTACCGCAACAGCTTTTTTTCCGAGTCCCTGTTTCTGCGCATGCGGGTGCTGAGTCAGCAAGGCCAGTGGAAAACCCATGTCGCGCCGAGCCTTGCCGCATGACTGATTCAGCTGCAGGCCGGCGCGACCAGGTCGTGGTCATCGGTGCGGGCATCGCCGGCCTGGTCAGCGCACTGCAACTGGCCGAACAAGGCTTGGCAGTGACGGTGGTCGAAGCGGCGTCCACCCCTGGCGGCAAGGTGCGGCAACTCATGGTGGGCGGAGCAGCCATCGACAGCGGCCCCACGGTCTTCACCATGCGCTGGATCTTTGACCAGATCTTCGAGTCGGTAGGCACCACGCTCGAAGCAGAGCTGCGTATCACGCCGCTGCCGGTGCTGGCGCGGCACTTCTGGGATGACGGCTCCTCGCTCGACTTGTTCGCCGACCCGGCGCGCTCGTTCGAAGCGGTCAGGCAATTTGCCGGGGCGGCAGAAGCACGGCGCTTTGAAGCCTTTGGCCAGATGGCGAAAAAGGTTTACGCCGCGCTCGAGGGTCCGTTCATCCGCTCGCCCTCGCCCACTTTCATGCAGATGCCAGGTCGTCTGGGGCTGGGCGGGCTGGGCGTTCTCACGCAGCTCGGGCCCATGCGCAGCCTCTGGGACAGCCTGGGTCAGCATTTCAAGGACGCGCGTCTGCGCCAGCTGTTTGCGCGCTACGCCACTTACTGCGGCTCATCGCCCTGGCAGGCACCAGCCACGCTGATGCTGATCGCGCAGGTCGAGCTCGACGGCGTCTGGTCGGTCGAAGGCGGCATGCACGCGCTGGCACAGTGCCTGGCGCGCCTCGCCGAAGCGCGCGGCGTGTTGTTCCGGTACGGCTGCGCCTGCGAACGCATCGAACTGCAAGGCGGGCGAGTCAGCGGCGTGCGACTGACCTCTGGCGAGCAACTGCCAGCCGGACAGGTGGTGTTCAACGGCGACGCGGCCGCGCTGCGCAGCGGTCTGCTGGGCGCCGCAGTTCAGGGCGCCGTGCCGGCCAAAGTGCCGCCACGTTCGCTGTCGGCCGTGACCTGGTCGCTGCACGCACCAACAACCGGGCTGGCGCTGGACCGGCACAACGTGTTTTTCAGGGCCGATTACGCCAGCGAGTTCAAGGATATTTTCGATGCGCAGCGACTGCCGCGTGCGCCCACGGTGTACGTTTGCGCGCAAGACCGTGGCACCGGCCAGACGCCCGCGCCCGGCCAGCCCGAGCGCCTGCTGTGCCTGGTCAACGCGCCTGCCCTTGGCGACCAGGCCAAGGCCAGTAACACCCCCGATGCACTTTCTCCCGAGGCACTGCAAGTATGTCAAACCACGAGCTTTTCCCTGCTGCAACGTTGCGGCCTGACGATTCAGTCTGGCCATCCGGGCGAGCGGACCACGCCGACCGAGTTTCACCAGCTGTTTCCGGCCACCGGCGGAGCGCTTTACGGCCAGGCGACGCACGGCTGGATGTCGGCCTTCGCCCGGCCGGGCGCACAGTCACCGATTCCGGGCCTGTTTTTGGCGGGCGGCAGCGTGCATCCGGGACCCGGTGTTCCGATGGCCGCGATGTCGGGCCAGCAGGCGGCCGCAGCGCTGATGGGCAGCCTCGGTTTGACCAGGCGGTCGCCCCGGGCGGCTACCTCTGGTGGTACCTTGACGCGCTGAGCGACTGCGGCCAGTGGGGCCTGACCATCATCGCCTTTGTCGGCAGCGTTTTTTCGCCCTACTACGCCTGGGCCCAGCGCGGCAAAGGCCAGCCGGCCGCCGACAACCACTGCGCCCTGAACGTCGCGCTTTACAGCCGCAGCGCCAAGCGCTGGGCCATGACCGAACGCGGCCAGCGCCACTGCAGCCGCGACCGGACCGAGTTCACAATCGGGCCCAGCCAGTTGCACTGGGACGGCAGCGCACTGACCATCGACATCCAGGAAGTCGGCATGCCGATTCCGCATCCCATCCGAGGCCGCGTGCGGGTTCATCCGCAAGGCCTGTTCAACTTCAGCACGCCGCTGGACGCACGGGGCCTGCACCGCTGGGGACCGCTGGCGCCGCATGCGCGGGTCGAAGTGGCGCTGGCGCAGCCCGGGCAAAAGTGGAGCGGCCACGGCTACTTGGACTCCAATGAAGGCGACGAGCCCATCGCCAAAGCGTTCACCGAATGGGACTGGTCACGCGGACAACTCAAGGACGGCAGCACCGCCGTGATCTACGACGTCGAGCCCGAGGGCACGCCAGACCAGGCCAACGCCCGCCTGCTGGCGCTGCGCTTTAAGCCCGACGGCAGCATTGAACCCTTCAACGCCCCGTCCAGCCAGCGCCTGCCGCGCACACGCTGGGGCATCGCTCGCCGCATGCGCAGCGACGGACCGGTCAGCGTGGCGCAGCAACTGGAAGACACGCCGTTTTACCAGCGTGCTATTTTGAACAGCTCGCTGCTGGGCGAGCAAGTCAGCAGCTTTCATGAAACCCTGAACGTGCCGCGACTTGTCTCGCCGGTGGTGCAGGCGATGCTGCCCTGGCGGATGCCCCGGCGCCGCTGAACCAGCTCGCGCCCCCGGCCGTCAGCACGCTGTTCCCGCGGTAGTGCAGCTTCGTCATTCCTGCAGAGCCTGCCCTCGACGAGATCGGGGGGCAGAAATCCATCCCCACGCCCACAGCCCGTCATTCCTGCGCAGGCAGGAATCCATCTTCTTGACTCCGGATCGGGCCCCGCAGATGGATCCCCGCGGTCGCGAGGATGACGGGAAAGGGGCGGCACTTGTGCCGATAGCCGTCATTCCTGCGGAGCCTGCCCTCGACGAGATCGGGGGGCAGGAATCCATCGTCTTGACTCCGGATCGGGCCCCGCAGATCAACGATGTCTTTGATTGCAGCCTTCGCCCGCGCATGGCTGCGTAAATAACGCGACTCTTCGCGCATGCCGTGGCGAATCGTGCGTTCCAGCACGTCCGCCAGGTACGCCACATGCCGCGTCAAATCCAGGTACTGCCAAACCGGGCGGGCTACTTCATCGCCCCCACGGCCAAGATGTAGCCGTGCTGCATGAGCCTGTTGCTTGGATTTGCTGACTCAACAATTTTGAGGTGGCGTGAGATTGACCACCGTTAGCAAAGCTTTGTCAAGGGTGAGTAGCTCTAAGCCATGGTGCATGGCTGCTGCCGCCACCAGAGCATCGGGTAATTTCACTTTGCGTGTGCGCCGCAGAGCAATTGCCAAATCTTCAATATCAGACGTTATTGGCAGATAAGTAAACTTTGATAACCTATCAGTGATCACACGCTCTTCGTCAGTGGTAATGTCTGGATAGCCCAACAACTCCATCCGTGTCACAGCGCTGTAAGCACAACTTGAGGCCAACAAACCGCGATTGGCTACCATTTGCACCACCTCAGGGCTTGCCTTCAGCAAACCCAAAACAAGGTTAGTGTCTAGCAAATACTTAATGCCACTCATCGCGAAGCTGGCGCTGAATTGTCATTGGGTCCAGGCTAAAAGCAAGCGAAGATTCCAGCCCACCACACAACTCAGACAAGCGTTGAGATGGTTCTGCGGACTCAGACACACCACGCTTGGCGCGTAAAAACTCAGCGAAATCCAGTACCTCAGCCAGCAAAGGCTCTGGAAGCGTGCGCACAGCTTCCAAAAGTTTTTCAGCGGTCGTAGACATAGCATCTCCTGATTGAACATTCATCTTACAAGAACAGTGCTTTGCCGCTCCACTCCCGCAGCCACGTTGCAGCCATGCCGTAGGAGCAGCACCTGCTGGCCGGCCTTGCCAGGGTGGTGCGCCACCATGTCATGCCCCATCGCGGCAAAGGCGCACATTCCGGAGATCGTGAACACTGATTCCGGTCAAGCAGGACCGGTCAAAGACCATGGAACCCTTCGCGAGGATGACGGAACAGGGGTGGCGCTTGTGCCAATAGCCGTCATTCCTGCGCAGGCAGGAATCCATCTTCTGACCCCGCCCGTCATTCCTGCGAAGGCAGGACTCCATCTTCTTGACCCCGGCCCCGACCCCGGCAGATGGATCCCCGCCGTCGAGAGGATGACGGGAAAGGGACTGCGCTTCTGCTAATGGCCGTCATTCCTGCGAAAGCAGGAATCCATCCCCGCGTCCCCCCCCGGCCGTCATTCCTGCGAAAGCAGGAATCCATCCCTGGGTCATGCGTAGTTCTTTAAAAAATCTCGGTAGGCCAGCTGTAAGCCATCGGCCAAAGCCACTTTGGCTCGCCAGCCTTGCGCGGCAGCGGCTGACACGTCCAGCAGCTTGCGAGGTGTGCCGTCAGGCTTGGTGCTGTCAAACACAATGCGCCCTTCAAAGCCCACTACTTTCATCACCTGCTCGGCCAGTTCGCGGATGGTTACGTCCACGCCTGTGCCAATGTTGAGCAAGGGGCCGTGGTAGCCCGCTGTCATCAGCTGCACGCAGGCGTCGGCCAAGTCGTCTACATACAAAAACTCGCGCATGGGCTTGCCGCTGCCCCACACGACGTATTCGGTATCGCCGCGCAGCTTGGCTTCGTGGGCTTTGCGTATCAGCGCTGGCAACACATGGCTGTTTTGCAAGTCGTAGTTGTCGCCGGGGCCGTACAGGTTGGTGGGCATCACGCTGGTGTAGCGTGTGCCGTATTGGGCGTTAAAGCTCTCACACAGCTTGATGCCGGCAATCTTGGCCAGGGCATAGGGCTCGTTGGTTTGCTCTAAAGGCCCCGTCAGCAAATATTCCTCTTTGATGGGCTGCGGGCAGTCACGCGGGTAAATGCAGCTGGAACCCAAAAACATCAGGTCGTTAATGCCTGCGGCATGCGCCCCCTGAATCAGGTTAGCCTGAATCATCAGGTTTTGATAGATGAAGTCGGCGCGGTAGGTGTTGTTGGCATGAATGCCGCCCACCTTGGCCGCTGCAATAAACAAATAGTCGGGCTTTTCGGCTTTGAGAAAAGCCTCAACTTCGCTTTGTCGCGTCAGGTCTAGCTCGGCATGTGTGCGGGTGATGATGTGTTGATAACCATCGGCTTTCAAGCGGCGCACAATGGCCGAACCCACCATGCCACGGTGGCCGGCCACGTAAATTTTGGCGTCAAGCTTCATGTGCCAGCCCCGCTTAGCGCTCTACGCCCACGGCCACGTTGTAGCCATGTTGCTTGAGCAATGCGTGTTGTTTGGCTTTGCTAAGGTCGTGCGCCACCATCTCTTGCACCATCTCGACCAGGGTGATTTCTGGCACCCAGCCCAGGTTGGCTTTGGCCTTGCTGGGGTCGCCCAGCAAGGTTTCTACCTCGGTGGGGCGGAAATACCGGGGGTCTATCTTGACCACAACTTGACCCACTTCGAGTGCGGGGGCGTTGTCGCCGGTGATGCTGGCCACCTTGGCCACTTCGTTCACGCCCTCGCCTTCAAAAGCCAAGCTGATGCCCAATTGCTGGGCGGTTTTGCTGATGAATTCACGTACAGAGTACTGAACGCCTGTGGCAATGACATAGTCTTGCGGCTTGTCTTGCTGCAGCATCATCCACTGCATGCGCACGTAGTCTTTGGCGTGGCCCCAGTCGCGCAGGGCAGACATATTGCCCATGTAAAGGCAGTCTTCCAAACCTTGGGCCATGTTGGCCATGCCACGGGTGATTTTGCGGGTAACGAAAGTTTCGCCACGGCGTGGGCTTTCGTGGTTAAACAAAATACCATTGCAGGCATAAATGCCATACGCCTCGCGGTAGTTGACTGTAATCCAACATGCATACATCTTTGCCAGCGTACCCTTGCCATCTGAATTGGCTGTGTATTCGGGTGACTTCAAAGAAACGGCCACATGGGTTTTGGGCGCCTAGGTTGTAGATCTCGTCTAGTTGCACCTCTTGAATGGTGCTCGTGAGGTTGCTCGTGCCTGACAAATCAACATAGTGCAAATACAATTTTTGATGCCTGCATGTAAATATTGGTAAATGTGGTCAATACCAGCTATATTTACAGCGTTGCATGTCGCTTATTAACGTGAACGATGTGTCTTTTTTCGAAAAAACTCGGCAATGTATAAGTCATAGCAACTTATTACACCCGAAATGAGTACAAGTTAATTCACGATACAAATTAACTTCATATTTTTGCAAATTTTAATGCGCATACACCCCATTAAATTTTAAGATAACAACCCCCTAGAATGGATTATGATGATTCAGCAGCCATTTGTGGTTAAAGAAAAATAGATTCTCCCCGTGGAAAAGCATATCAAAATCACCTTGCGCTGCGGCCCTTATGAGACCATTAGAAACACCTTTATATGGCAGCATCCAGTCATGAGTTTCAAAAATAACCACTGCAAACCTCAAAAACCAATCAGTGTCATTATCAAACAGCGACAGCTCCCCACCCTCAATATCAATTTTCGCCAAAAAGGGAATGCAATCACAGTTAGTATCCAATACTTGATTAACTGTTGTAACTTGAACACTGTAGTCGCCTTTATCGCCAACCCGAAATCCCCAATCACTTAGGCCTGGATCCTGAAGAAACATGGTACCTGGAACCGCCCCCAATGCGCCATCAATTACCTTACAATCTTTTAACTGAGAAACATTTTTTTTCAATAATTCAACATTATTCCTTTCAGGCTCAATTGAAATAATTCTTGACTCTTTAAATAAGGATGAAAAATAAATTGATGATGCACCTATATTCGCCCCAGCATCCATAATTAGTGGCGTTTTTTTATTCTTAATTAAATCAACGTAATAAGCCATCGCAACACGGCCTTGGTGCCACCGCTCAATATCAAAGCAGAGTCCATCTAAAACCTGGCCGATAACACCATTATCGCCCTGTGAATCATCTCGATAAGCAAAGATAAATTCAGTTCCATATAGTTCTTTTGTACACTCAGCCATAACACACCACGCCTCATTTAAAAATTTCAAAAATACCATTAAAATACAGTACTAAACATAGATTAACGATCCATGCACCATTCAACTCTACGATAATATATTAACCATTCAAAATCTTAGTTAATGCGTACATTGCCATACGGAAGGGATATATTAAACATAGAATCAGCAGAAACCAGTTCATGATTATAGTTTTGACAGCTTTTGTATTTTCGTTTAAAGGAATAGTCAATCCGATTATCTGGACAATACTCGTAAATGGTGCAATCAGGCCTACAAAAAATTGTATTGGCAAATAGCGACCCATGGGCACCAATTACTACTCGTGCAGAATAGAATAAGTTAACAATATCAGAAAGGCCTTCAGAACCATTTACGATGATATAACCATTACTTGCAAGATAATCAACAACTTGAGCTTCATTAATAACCCCTCTAGCCCCTGGAACTACATGATTTCGAGTCAGATAAATCCCTGGGATACGAACAGACTCGGACTTTACAAATCTATTCAAATATCCAGCAACCAACCATTTATAGGACTCTTTCGTAAAATTTGTTAGCAACGCAGGAGAGTTAGGGATCATGTTCAAAACTCCGCCCGCCCCCTCGATTAAGGCACGCAAATTGCTGGCTCTAACGACATGAAACAAACAGACCTTGGCCTCGATCTCAGTACCCGGCGCACGCGCAAGCAAGTCTTGCTCAGTGAAATGAAC
>CAJAOB010000062.1 GCA_903941205.1 uncultured Burkholderiales bacterium
ACGCGGGTGTTGTCGCCCAGGCCGGTGGTGCCGTTGTCGCCGGTGCGCGTGGCGATCTGGGTGAGTCGGTTGGACATAGGGTTCCAGGTGAGGGTAAGGCCGGTTAAAGACCGGTAACTAGCCGGTCAAAGGCCATGAAAAGGCTAGAAAGGGCCAGGCCGCAAGGCGGCGCCCGGGTTCGCCGGATTATTCCCGACTTCAGGGGCCGTGGACCTGGGCCCGTATAAACTGAGCGCCCAAGCTGGAGACCCTCATGAACGCACCGCTGCCCACCCATCTGTTGCCCGAAATTCAACAACGCGAAACCCCTTCGGCGCTGATCGAAGCGCTGAAGGCGCGCTTTGCCGAGCGCTGCTCGACAGCGCTGGTCGTGCGCGAGCAGCATGGCCGCGACGAGTCTTCTTTTTCGCTGCCGCCGCCGGCGGCCGTGGTGTTTGCCGAAAGCACGGCGGAGGTTGCCGAGGTCGTCAAGCTGGCGAGCCAGTACCAGGTGCCGGTGATTCCGTTTGGCGTGGGTACTTCCCTGGAAGGCCATTTGCTGGCCGTGCAAGGCGGCATCAGCATCGACATGGGGCGCATGAACCGCGTCCTCAGCATCAACGCCGAGGACCTGACGGTGACCGTGCAGCCGGGCGTGACGCGCAAGCAGCTCAATGAAGAAGTCAAAAGCACCGGCCTGTTTTTCCCGATTGACCCGGGCGCTGACGCCACGCTGGGCGGCATGTGCGCCACGCGCGCCAGCGGCACCAACGCCGTGCGCTACGGCACCATGCGCGAGAACGTGCTGGCCCTGGAAGTGGTGACCGCCAGCGGCGATGTGATCCGCACCGGCACGCGCGCCAAAAAATCATCAGCCGGCTACGACCTGACGCGCCTGATGGTGGGCAGCGAAGGCACGCTGGGCGTGATCACCGAAGTCACCGTCAAGCTCTACCCGCTGCCCGAGGCGATTTCGGCGGCGATCTGCTCTTTCCCCAGCATTGAAGCGGCCGTGCGCACCACCATCGAGGTGATCCAGATGGGCGTGCCGATTGCGCGCGTGGAACTCATCGACGCCAATTCGGTGCGCATGGTCAACGCCCATTCCAAGCTCACCCTGCGGCAAGAGCCCATGCTGCTGATGGAGTTTCACGGCTCGCCCGGCAGCGTGAAAGAGCAGGCCGAACTGGTGCAGGAACTGGCCAGCGGCCACGGCGGCAATGCCTTTGAATGGGCCAGCACGCCCGAAGACCGCACCCGCTTGTGGACAGCGCGGCACAACGCCTACTTTGCGGCGGTGCAGTCGCGCCCCGGATGTCGCGTGATTTCGACCGACACCTGCGTGCCGATCTCGCGCCTGGCCGATTGCCTGCTCGACTCGGTGGCCGAAGCCGATGCCAGCGGCATTCCCTACTTTTTGGTCGGCCATGTGGGCGACGGCAATTTCCACTTTGGCTACTTGATCGACCCGACTCAGCCCAAGGAGCGCGAAGTGGCCGAAGCGCTGAACCACCAGCTGGTCAGCCGCGCGCTCAGGCTCGAAGGCACTTGCACCGGCGAGCATGGCGTGGGCTTGCACAAGATGGATTTTCTGGTGACCGAGGCCGGCGACGGCGCAGTCGAGATGATGCGCACCATCAAGCGCGCGCTGGACCCGAAAAACATCATGAACCCGGGCAAGATTTTCTCGCTCTGACACCCGCACGAAAGCGCCGAACTGCCCCGGCCCTCAGGACCAGGGACGGCGCGGAATCGGCGGCGCGCGGTGCGCGTTCAGCAGGTTCATGAGCAGGCAGTAAACGCACGCGAAACGCAGCAGGATCAGGATGATGAAGGTGCCCAGGGGTGGCCCGACGGCGGTCGAACAGCCCTTGTAACAGTCCAGCAGCAGGCTAATGACGGCCACGGCCAGCCCCAGCGCGGCCACTGGCTTGAAATACCAGTCCCGCAGCTAGCTGTAGGTGTAGACGGTAAAAAACAGGAAGGTAAAACCCAGCCTGTGCAAGGCGTAAGACAACAGGGTCGCTGTCGCCGGGTCGTCCGCCTGGTAGTTGCGCGCAGCCGCCGCGACCAATATCACGATCCTTATGGCAACAAAAAGAGCCACCATGGCCATGAACAAGGTCCGGTACTTGAAGCCGGTGTCGACATCGGCTTTGACCAGGCGCTTGGGCGGTAGGCGTCGAGGATTGGGGACGCGGCCCTCCAGCCCGGTGGCCTTGTCGCCCAGCAAGGCTTCGAATTCGTTTTCGCTCACCAGCTGGCGGGGCGCCAGGGTTGGTTTCGAGCTCATGCAGCCTGATAGGCGGGTGCGGGCGTCTTCCGTCTCGCATGAAGGCACGAAACAAAACCACGCAGCCTGAGCAGCAAGATTCTTCGCCTGGAAGCCGGCGTCGTCAGGACCACAAGCGCCTCGGCATGGGCGGGGCGCGGCGGGCATTGACGGCGTTCATGACCACGCAATAAACCACCATCAGCCGCAGGGCCAGCAACGCGAAAGCGAATGGCGTGAGCGGCAGGTCAAGCAAGACGAAGTAGGCGGTGGCATAGTCAAAAATCAGGGCCGATACGATCACCCCGACAAAGAAAAGCGAGAGTTTTTCGAAGTACCAGTTCTTCAGGTAGCTGTAAAGATAGGTTCCCGAGAACAGCAGCAAGATGACCACCCTGAAGCGCGCGTAATCCACCAAGTCCCCGGCGTCTGCGCCAGAGCCGCTGAAGTTGCTGGCGGCGCTGTGCGTGAAAAAGCTCAGCTTCACGCTGTAAGCGATCATCAGGACGAAGAGAAACACCATGCGATGCTTGAACCAGCTGTCAACCTGCGGCACTGCGCCACGATCCCGGGACACGACAGGTCCCGCCGAGCCTGGCAGCTCGCCGGCCTGGGGGCCGAGCAAGGCGGCGAGCTCCTCGGGCGTCACCAGATGTCGAGCGGCCCGTGCCGGCCCCGCCGAAGGAGAAGGCTTCGGGCTCATGCGGAGATGATCGCAAAAGAGGGCGCCCGAGGGCTGGCGCGAAACACAGCTTGGCCAGGCAAACGCCTGCGCGCACTTGCGGGAGCAGGTACAAAGTGATGGAACGAGCGCCGATTCGAGTGCATGGGACGGGCGTGGTTTTTCATGACCATGGGCGCCGGGGCATCAAGGGCGCCCGGTCAGAACGAAGGGCGTGGAGCAAAAGGAGATAGACCGCTATCACGCGCAAGGCAATCAGCGCGGCAAGCCCGGGGCCGGTGATATCGCCCATGTAAGGGTACACATGGACCAGGTCCACCAACAAGGCGGTCAGGGCGATACCGGCAAAGACCCAACTCAGCACCTTGAAATGCCAGTCCAGCAAATAACTCGCGGTGTAGGCCGCGGCGAAAAGCCAGCAGAAGACCAGCCGCAACTGGGCATAGCGAAGCAGGAAATCAGAGCTAAGAGCCAGTTCGTCACGCGAAGCGCTCGCGCCCGCGGGGTAGAAGGTCAGCTTGACAGAGTAGGCCAGAAATATCACCACAAAGAACAGCGTACGGTGTTTGAACCATCGGTCGACGGCGCTGCTCGTGGGCGCAAGCGCGGGGCGATGGACCGGCGCCACGCCCTCATCCGGGCGAAGCAGGACGGCAAGTTCCGCCTCAGACACGGGCTGATGGACACGGCGATTTTTTGTCATTTTTGGCTGTTTTCTGATATCAATATAATTTTAGTTAGATTGGCGCGCTTTCGTGTTATTTTGGATGCTTTTGTTTTTAAAACCTAGCGGGATTTGTTTCAAATCCACCATTCGTCTCGTTTTTTGGTCAGGCGCCAAGCGCCAGGCACTGGCACCCTGATCGCAGCCGGTCGAAGCAAGGCAGCGAATTCGCCCGAGATGGGCAGCTGAAAAGGGTACTTTCTTGTAGTTTGTGTTGACTGAAGACCCTAATTGTCACAAAACTACATTGTCGCTAAGGTGATTTTTAATGATTTTGCAGGCAAACCGGCGCCCGGCTAGGCCCCGCCACGCAGGCGTTCGATCAAGCCGTTAAGCTCGTCCAGCGAGGAGAACTGGATCGCCAGCTCGCCAGTGTCTTCGCGCCGGCCATTGCGTTTGACCTGTTTTTTCACCCGCACCTCGACTTCGGCCATGAGCAGGTCGGCAAGTTCTTCTTCGACCCGGCGGGTGTCGCGCGACTTTTCCTTGCCGACTTTTTGCGGCTTGAGCGAGAACTCGGCGCTGAGTTTTTTGACCAGGCTTTCGGCCTCGCGCACCGACATTTTTTTGGCCGCGATCTGATTGGCCGCCGTGATCTGGGTGGCGCGGTCCAGCGCCAGCAAGGCCCGCGCATGGCCCATGTCGAGGTCGCCCGCCATGAGCATGGTTTGCACCGGGTCGGCCAGATTGAGAAGGCGCAGCAAGTTGCTGGCGGCACTGCGCGAGCGTCCCACGGCCTGGGCGGCGAGTTCGTGCGTGAGCCCGAACTCCTTTACCAGGCGTTGCAGGCCCTGGGCTTCCTCGAGCGGGTTGAGGTCTTCGCGCTGAATGTTTTCGATCAGGGCCATGGCGGCGGCCGACTCGTCGGGCACGTCGCGCACCAGCACCGGCACGCTGTCCAGGCCGGCCAACTTGGCCGCCCGGAAGCGCCGCTCACCGGCAATGATCTCGTACTTGCCGTCGTTCGGCCCCGAGGCCAGGCGGCGCACCAGAATCGGTTGCATGATGCCTTGCGCCTTGATCGACTCGGCCAGCTCGTAGAGCGCGCCCTCGTCCATGCGGGTGCGCGGCTGGTACTGGCCGGCGACCATGTCAACCAGGCGCAGCGAGGCCGGCAAGCCGGGGCTGCTGGCTTCGCTGCCGTTTTCCAGCACGCTGGCCGACTCGCCCACGGTGGGCCCGAGCAAAGCCTGCAATCCGCGGCCCAGGCCTTTGGGTTTTTTGCTAACCATGGTGTGTGTTTCTTTCTGATTCAAAAGGGAAATTATTCGGTGCTGCTGCCGCCCAGCGACTGCAACACGCCGCGCCAGAGCGCGTCGCGTTCTTGATAAGGCAGGCGGTCTTGCTGGCCGCTGGCACTCTCCCAGACGGAGGTCAGCACCATCACCAGCCCGGTGGCTGGCTGCACGTAGATCGTCTGACCATGGATGCCCTGCATCACGAAAGTGCGCTCGCGCAGCGGCATCAGCCAGAACTGGTAGCCATAACCAAAGTAGGGCGTGGCCCGGCGCGGCTGGAACTCGGAAGGCTGGCGGGCCGGGTCGGTGGCGTCCAGCAGGTACTCGCGGGGCAGCAACTGCACCTCACCGACCTTGCCGTCGTTGGCCAGCAGCAGCCCGAGGCGAGCCCAGTCGCGCAGGCTGGCGTTGAAGGCGCCGTAGGACTGCTCTTGCCCGTCGCTGGCCACGCCCCAGAAAGCGTCATGTTCGGCGCCCATGGGCTGCCACAGCCACTGACTGGTGAGCTCCGCGAGGTTTTTGCCGGTGGCGGCGGCCAGCACGCGGCCCAGCACGTCGGTCTCGGCACTGGCGTAAACAAACTTCTGGCCCGGGGCCGAGTGACGGTCCGTGATGCTGCGCAGCACGTCCAGCGGCGTGCCGGCCCCCAGTACGCCGGCACCGGCGCGCGAAAGCCGGCTGATGTCGTCGCGCCCGTCGTAGCGCTCGGTGAAGGTCAGGCCCGAACTCATGCGCAGCAGATTGCGCACCGTGGTCGCGCCATAGGGGCTGCCGGCCAGCGCCTTCACATAGGTTTGCGCCGTGTCGTCCAGCGAAGCAATCAGGCCGCGCGCATGGGCCTGCCCGACCAGCAAGGCGGTCACGCTCTTGGCCATGGAAAAAGACAAAAACCGAGCGTCTTCTTTGCGGCCGTAGCGGTAATGCTCGGCCACGATCTCGCCGCGCCTGAGAATCAGCAAGCCGGTGGCGCGCTGACGCTCCAGGTACTCGTCGAGCGTATAGCCAAGCAAGCCATAGCGGTAGCGAATGACGGGCGACTCCTTGGCGCGCGGCAAGGCGCTGGCCTCGGGCCCGCGCGGCACCGATCGGGTCGAAATACCCGACACCTTGTCCATTGCGGACCAGGAACCCACGCGGTAAGGGTTGCTGTACCAGGTGCGCGCGCTACCCAGCGGGTAGTTCTGCGACTTGCCCAGCAGGTCTTCGTCGCGTTCGGCATGGGCCTGTGGCAGCCCGAAGGCCAAGGCGGCAAGGGTGGCAAGGGCTGCGAGCGTCAGCAGCGGATGGCGCCCACGATGGGTCTTGGCAAGGCGCGCGGCAAAGCCCGCGGCGAGGCCGACCTCGCTGGCCTGTTCGGCCAAAGAGCGCTTGGCAAAAAGCATGGAAAGTCTGGTCATCAAAGCAGCTCCTTGGGGGTGATTTGCAGCGCTTGCAGGCGCAGCAGTTGCGCGTGTCCGTCGGGCCAGTCACCCAGGCCGCTGTCGGCGTTCAGATGGCCGCGCAAGCCGGCATCGACCCAGCTCGAGCCCCAAGCCCTGGCCATCTCGCGTGCCTGCTCGGCGCTGCAATAAGGGTCGTTCTGGCTACCAATCAGGACGCTGGCAAACGGCAGGCGCTGGCGCGGTACGACAGACCAGCTGTGCAAGGCGGGCTGCAGGTGCGGCAGCGTCACATCACCGGGTGCCACCAGCAGGGCCGCTTTGACGCGCTGGGTGTTTTTGGAATGTGCGGCCCAGGCAGCCACCAGCAGGCAAGCCAGACTGTGCGCCACCAGCACCACGGGCGCGTCGGCATCGCCTTCGAGCAGCACCTCTTCGAGCCGCGCAATCCAGTCGCCACGCAAGGGGCGCAGCCAGTCATGCTGCTCGACGCGCCGGTAGCCGTACGCGAGTTCCCAGCGGCTTTGCCAGTGTCCGGGGCCGCTGTTTTGCCAGCCGGGAAGGATCAGCACGGACGAGGGGCTCATGGGGCGTCGCGGGCCATCAAGGCCAGAAGGGTTGGGGACGATCGGGACCATCTCAATATGCGGGCTGCGGCTTAGGGGAGAGCTGCCAAGGGGCGCTTCGCTATGAATAGCGCAGCAAAACGCTGCCGGTTCCAAGGATCCGAAGGCATGCAGCCGCGCCTCACATCACCCGGCTGCGCGCCACCATTTCCTGGGCAAAGCTCACAAAAGCCTGTGCGCCCTTGGAGGCCGGGTCAAACACCAGGCCGGGCACGCCAAAGCTAGGCGCTTCGGCCAGCCGCACGTTGCGCGGGATCACGGCGTCAAACACCTTGTCGCCAAAGTGCTCCTTGAGTTGCTCGCTGACCTGCAATTGCAGCGTGACGCGCGGGTCGAACATGACGCGCAACAGGCCAATGATGGCCAGGTCCTTGTTGAGATTGGCATGCACCTGCTTGATGGTGTTGACCAGATCGGTCAGGCCTTCGAGCGCGAAATACTCGCACTGCATGGGCACGATAACGCCGTGCGCGCAGCACAAGCCATTGAGCGTGAGCATGGACAGCGAGGGCGGGCAGTCGATCAGCACAAAATCATATTGGCTGGCGACTTCGTCAATCGCCAGACGCAGGCGTTTTTCGCGGCGATCGACATCGACCAGTTCGACCTCGGCGCCCGCAAGCTCCCGGTTGGCGCCCAGCACGTCGTAGCCACAACCGGCATCCACCAGCTTCTGGCTGGTGACGCGGGCCTCTTCAATCGAGGCTGCTTCAAGCAGCACGTCATACACCGTGAGTTCGAGCTGGCGCTTGTCGACGCCCGAGCCCATGGTCGCATTGCCTTGCGGGTCGAGGTCGATCATCAGCACACGCTGGCCGGCCTGCGCCAGCCCGGCCGCCAGATTCACCGTGGTGGTGGTCTTGCCGACGCCGCCTTTTTGATTGGCTACGCAAAATATCTTGGCCATGCTGGGGGTTGCTCCGGGGAAAAAGGAAAGCGAAAACGGGGTGCCGACTGCGGTGGGGGCCGGCTTTTCAGCGCGACAAGGCCAGCTTGATGCCAAAGCCGATCAGGAAAATGCCCGCCGCCTTTTCCAGCGTCGAGCCTATGCGCGGGCTGGCACGCAGCCGCTCGGCCAGAAAGTAGGTCAGCAACACCGCGCCCAGACCGTATAAAAAAGTCAGCAAGGCAATGGTGGCCGCCATCACGCCAAAAGTGGTCAAGCCCTGGTGGCGGGCTGGGTCTACGAACAGCGGGAAAAAAGCCATGTAAAAAACAATCGCTTTGGGGTTGAGCAAGGTGATCAGCAAGGTCTGTCGGAAATAGTGCCCGGCCTTCATTTGCAGGATGGGTGCATCGCCCGGTTTGGCCAGAAGCATCTTCAAGCCCAGCCAGGCCAGGTAAGCCGCCCCCACCCACTGAACCAGATGAAACGCCGCCGGGTAAGCCGCCATGAGCGCCGAAACCCCCGCCACCGCCGCCCACAACAAGCACTGGTCACCCGCAATCACGCCTAAAGTGGCGCCCAGACCACCCGCGAAGCCGCCCTTTCCGGTGGACGTGATCAAGGCGAGATTGCCAGGACCGGGAATAGCCAGAAAAACAATGATGGCAACGACAAAAGCGCCGTAGTCGGCTACACCGGCAAATGAGCCCAGCATGGTGAATCCCTGAAGTGAGCTGCGGAGTTTACGACAGGCGCTGCGCAGGCTTGCCCAATTGGCTGTGTTTCACGTGAAACCGAGCTTGCAGTCCCCTTTTTTGTGACCCTCGCTTTTGAGGGTAAGTCGCGGCAACTCCGTGCTGCCGCGCAACGGGACCCGGCTTGGTTCGAGGGTTGGCGTGGCAAAACGGCCGTTGCGGTCAACGCCCAACCCGAGACACCAAGCCTGCGGTAAGTCCAGCCGCACCGCGCCAGAACGTCAGTCGGGTTTCATCCAGACGATGCAACGCTCGGCTTGCAGACCGGGCACTGCCAGCTGTTCCACGTGAAACACCTGGGCGCCGGGCGGCAGCAGGGCAAGCTCGTCGGCCGGGTGTTTACCTTTGAGCGCCATCCAGACGCCGTCGGGTGCGAGCGCCTTGGCCGACCAGCTCGTGAAGTCGCTCAGGGAGGCGAAGGCGCGGGAACAGATGACGTCGAAGGCCTCGGTGATGGTTTCGACGCGGGCATGCAGGCCTGTGAGCTGGCTCAAGCCCAGGGCCAGCGCCGCTTGTTTGATGAAAGCGGCTTTCTTGCCCACCGCGTCCACGCAGGTCACGCTGAGCTGCGGGCAGCAAATGGCGAAAACCACCCCCGGCAGTCCGGCGCCCGAGCCGACATCCAGCAGCTTGGCAGACACCAGCCCCCTCGCCGCGAGATGCTTTTGCAAAGGCCCCACCGCCGCCAGGCTGTCGAGCAAGTGGTGCGTCAGCATCTCGGCCGGGTCGCGCACGGCCGTGAGGTTGTAAACCTTGTTCCATTTGCTGATCAGGCCCTGATAGTCAAGCAGGCTGCGGACTTGTACGTCAGACAGTTCCAGGCCAAGGGATTGGAGCCCGGCGCGCAGGACTGGTTCTTCGGCGCCGCTCACACGGACGCCTTGACGGGCTCGCTGGCTGCGGGCTTGGCGGTCGTTTTCCAGAGGCTCTTTTTGAGGTGCACCAGCAGCAGCGAAATGGTGGCCGGCGTGATACCCGAGATGCGCGAGGCCAGGCCCAGGGTTTCGGGGCGGTGCTTGGCCAGCTTTTGCCGGGCCTCAATGCTCAGGGCAGACACCTGCAGATAGTCGAGCTCGGCAGGCAACTTGAGGTTTTCATAATGAGCGGCACGCTCGACTTCGGTCTTTTGCAGGTCGATGTAGCCCGAATACTTGGCCACGATCTCGATCTGCTCGATCACTGCGGCCAACATATCGGCGGGCATATTGGTTTCACGTGAAACAGCCGGATTGGCGCCCGCAGCATCCCCGCCCAGCGCAGGCAGTTCGCCACTGACAAAGCGGCCGCCATCCAGCGACATCAAGCCGGCGTAGTCCACGTCGGGGCGCTTGAGCAAGTCCAGCAGGTTGTATTCGCGCTCTATCGCCTTGCCCAGCACGCGCTCAGACTCCGCCGCAGCCAAGTTGTTCGGGTTCACCCACAGCGACCGCAGGCGTTCGGTTTCACGTGAAACAGCGTCCCGCTTGCGGTTAAAGGCGTCCCAGCGCGCGTCATCGACCAGGCCCAGCTCCCTGCCCTTTTCGGTCAAGCGCATGTCGGCGTTGTCTTCGCGCAGCATCAGCCGGTACTCGGCACGGCTGGTGAACATGCGGTAGGGCTCGGTCACGCCCTTGGTGA
>CAJAOB010000063.1 GCA_903941205.1 uncultured Burkholderiales bacterium
CGGCGCAGCAAGCGCATGTCCAGTTCAGCTTTCGGCTCCACGATGGAACAGACCGATCCCTGCGGGGCAAGCAGTTCACAGGCTGCGGGAAAGTGACGGTCGATCTGGTTGAGGATCAGGACCTGGTCGACATAAGCGTAGCCCGCAGCCCGCACTTCGCTGACCAGATCGCCAAAGTGATTGACCACGTGTGTCGCGCCGAGGGCTGAGCACCATTGCGCCGAGGCAGGCCGCGACGCGCTGGCGATCACCGCCAGACCGGCCACCCGGGCGGCAAGCTGAATCGCCATGGAGCCCACGCCACCGGCGCCGCCAATCACCAGCAGCGAGCCCCTGGCCGAAGGCGCCGGCGACTGGCTCAGGCCAAGCCGGTCGAACAAGGCCTCCCAGGCGGTCAGCGCCGTCAGCGGCAGCGCCGCCGCCTCGGCGAAACTCAAGGACGCCGGCATCGGCCCGGCAATCCGCTCGTCGACCAGGTGCAACTCGCTGTTGCAACCCGGGCGGTTCGGATGTCCGGCGTAGTAAACCCGGTCGCCCGGCTTGAAAAGCCGAACCTCGGGCCCCACGGCATGCACCACGCCAGCGGCATCCCAGCCCAGCACGCGGGGGCTTTCGTCGCTCGGATCAACCAAGGCTCGTTGTTTGTAGTCGCGCGGGTTGACGGCCACAGCCTGAACGGCGACCTGCAGATCCATCGGTCCGGGTTCGGGGCTTGGCATGCGCAGGTCGCAGAGGCTGCGCTTGTCCTCGGGCGGCCAGCAGGTCAGCGCAGCAACGGCTTTCATGCGGGGCTCAGGCGCCGAAATGCATGCCGCCATTGACGTGCAGCACTTGTCCGGTGACAAAACTGCCCTGGTCGGTGGCCAGCAGGGTGACCATGGCGGCGATGTCGGAGGCTTTTCCCTTGCGGCCCAGCAGCGTGTCGACCCCATAGGGATGGTGCGGCACGTCGCCCGTCTCGGCGGCCCGCACGGTATCGATCGGCCCTGGCGCAATGCAGTTGACGGTGATTTGTCGGTCTGCCAGTTCAATCGCCAGCGCCCGCGCCAGGCCCACCAGCCCGGCCTTGGAGGCGACCACATGGGCGCGCTGATTGGCGCCGCGAAAAGCCGAGACCCCGGAGACAAAAATAATCCGGCCGAGGCCCGCCCGCATATGAGGAAGCGCCGCTTTGCTGCACAAGAAAGCGGCGTCCAGGTTGGTTCCCATCACCTCGCGCCACTCCTTGAAACTGAGGTCCTGCAGAGCGTTCACGCGGCGAATTCCGGCGCTGTGCACCAGGATGTCCAGGCTGCCGAACCGGGCGACCGTCTCGTCGACCATGCGCTGGACTTCGGCTTCCTGCGCCACATCGGCGGCGATGTGCAGAACCTCGCCACCCGCCTGGCGAATCAGCTCCATGGTGAGCCTGGCATCGTCGTCCAGGCGCCGGCTGTTGATGCAGACACTGGCGCCGTGGGCGGCCAGATCAAGGGCCAGCCCGCGGCCGATATTGCGCGTGCCGCCGGTCACCAGGGCTACGCGTCCACTCAGGGGCAAAGGGATCGTCATGGGGGTTCGCTTTCTTGACTGGCGGGCCGGATGGACTTGCGCTGCCTGAGCAGCATGAGCACCGCCGGGCCCGCCGGGTTTGTCTTTGCAGGTGTTGCGGCGGCTCGCGCCAGCCGCCCGAAGGCGTTCAGTGTGCCGCCAGCGGCACCGCGGTTTCGATCAATTGGCTCATCTGCGCCGGACTCAGATTTTCCAGGTTCCACAAGCCGGCCAGCAGCCGGTCTGTGCCCGCCTGGCCGAGGATGGGTTGCAAGAGATCGCGCGCCTTGGCATCGACCTCGCTGCGCGGCATGGGGTCGCCCCAGGTGCCGCGCACATGCTGAACGTGCTTGCGCAGCTGCACGCCGCTGGTGGTCACCAGCTCAAGGATCGCCTGCCGGCCGCCGGCATGGAGAAGCTCGTCGCTGGCAATGAGCTTGACGCGGCCGCGCAAGGCGCGCACGCGCGGATCATCGATGCGGGCGGCGTCATGAACCGAGTCAAAGCTCAGCGCCCGGTCCACGATATACAGCGCCACCAGGTGTTGCAGGCAGATATTGGGCATGTCGCGGTTGTCCACGATGAAAGCCTCGTCGGTTCTGACATGCACCGTGATCGAGGCGATATCTTGCGCTGGCGGCAGTTGCGGCAGCAGGGCCTCGATGCAATCGAGCGGCGCCTGGCAGGGCGAGCCGACGCACCACTTCTTGATGTTCGAGCCCATGATCTCGGCGCCCAGCGAGAGCGGCGTGTCAAGGCTGCGCGCCGTGCCCGGCCGCCCGCGGGCTTCAAACAAGGCGCGTGGGCCTTCCATCGCGTCATCGAGTCCGGTCCAGCCCGACTGCACCAGCACGGTCGAAGTGATGGCGTTTTTGGCACCCATGGCGCCAAACACATAGGCCTTCTGGATATGGTCGTACTCGGCCATCCAGCAAGCCAGCCCGGAGGATTCATGCGCCAGGTAAGACAGCAGGCGCCGGGCCTGGGCGGCGTCGAAATCAGCCAGCACGCTGGCGCAGGCGCCCGAGCCAAACAAGGCCCCGAAAGCGTGGGTCGAGGTGCCGGCGGTGTTCAGGGCCATGGCCCCGAGCGCCTCCACCAGACGCGCGCCGATCTCGTAGCCCGCACAGACAGCCCGGATCAGGTCCATGCCGCCCTTGCCCTGGCGCTGCGCCATGGCCAGCGCGGTCGGCACGATGCCGCAGCCCGGATGCATCTTCGATGTCTCATGGGAGTCGTCGGTTTCGTCCGCATGGGCGAGCATCGCATTGAACATCGCCGCCCAGTAAGCCGGGTACTTTTGCGCCTGACCGAATACCGTGGCTTCGGGCAAGCCGGCAAACGAGCCAATCGCCTGGGTGGCGCGCTCGCCCACATGCAAGGCGGTGCCCGAGAGCATGGCCGCCACGGTGTCGACGATGTGGTGCTTGGCTTTTTCAATGACCTCTGGCGGCAGCGGCGCCTGCCGCGCATCGGCCAGAAACTCGGACAGCAAGGTGGTGATACTGGGCATACAACTCCGCAAAAAATCGATGAAAAAAGAGGGACGCGAGCGTCACATCTTCGGCTTGAACTTACTCAATTTTCAGGCCGGCGCTGCGCGTCAGGGCTTCCCATTGCGGGCCGTCTTTGTCAAAGAAACCCTTGAGCGCCTCGACCGTCGGAAAAATGACGGCGGTCGAACCATCCGACTCCAGACGCTTTTTGTATTCATCCGACACCAGCACCTTGTTCATGTCGCGATGCAGCTGTGCCAGCACCGCTGGCGGCGTGGACGACGGCGCCATAAGCACGACGAAACCGGTGATGTTCGGGTACTTGGGCAAGACCTCGGAGATGGACGGCACGTCGGGCAGGATCTTGTTGCGCACATTGCCCGCCACGGCCAGCGACTTCAGGCGTCCCTGCTTGACCAGCGGTGTCGAGCTCTGCACCGACATGATGGCCATGTCCACCTGCTTGCTGCCCAGCGCGGTCAGCAGATCCGGGCCACCCTTGTACGACACCGGGATGCCCTTGACTTTTTCGGACTGCTCCATGGCCACGCCCAGAAAGTGGCCCAGCGTGCCGTTTCCGCCAAAGGCCCATGACAGCGTGGCCGGTGCGCTGCGCGCTTGCGCAATGAACTCCGCCATGGTGCTGTACTTGCTGTCGCCGGGTACCACGAAAGCATAGGGAAAAGTGCTCAGGTAGCCAACCGGCACGAAATCCTTGTAGGGGTCATAGCCCGAGTTGCGCACCATGACGGGGTTGGCGTAGTGGTTGACGCTGGTCACCAGCAGATTCAGATCGCCGCCCTGTGTCTTGGCGACGTAATTGGCCGCAATGTTGCCGCCGGCACCGGGTTTGTTCTCGATCAGGATCGAAGCGCCCGAGACGCGCGACAGGCCTTCGCCGGTGGTCCGGGCCAGACCGTCGACGCCACCGCCCGGCGAAAACGGCACCACCAGACGAATCCGCTTGCCCGCCAGCAAATTAGGCTCTTGCGCCAGGCTGCCCAGAGGCGCCAGCGCAGCGCCCACGGCTGCGGCCAGCAAGAGGCGTCGCAGGCCCGGGCGAGCGGTTTGGCGGGAAATCGCTGCATTTTTCATAGGAGTTCTCCTTGTCAGTTACCGAAAAGAAAGGGCAATGGTCTGGCGCCGATGACGGCCAGCGGGCGCTTGCGACAACGCATTAATCAAAAGCACGGGGCAGGTCCTGCGCAGCATGGCGCTCAGATCCACGCCATCGGCCAGGCACTGCTGGCGCCCTGCGCGCTTTGCCTGAGCGCCTCCAGCGTTTGCTCGGTGTGCTCGCCCAGGCGTGGCGGAAAGCCGTGGGCGCTTCGGCCTGGCGGGTCGAACTTGATCGGATTGCCGGCGACTTCAAGCCGCTGGCCGGGCTCCTGACCCTGGAGTTCCAGACGCATGGCCCGACTCAGGACCTGGGGGTTGGCGAACACAGCGTCCAGGTCGTCGATGGC
>CAJAOB010000064.1 GCA_903941205.1 uncultured Burkholderiales bacterium
AAGCTCACGGGGGACTGGGAGCGGGTGGACGCGCTGACGGCGCAGATGCGCCAGGCCTACGCGCAAGGGCTGTGGAACGAAGTGGCCGAATCCCCGCGCACGCACTTGCTGTGGTGCGGTGACGAGGTGAGCAACATCGAAGTATTCAAGCACTGGTCAGCGCGCTCGTTAGCCCTGCCGGCCCAAGCCACAGCGCCGGTGCCCGCGCCCGTGGAAGGGCGCCGGCTGCGCATAGGCTACCTGAGCAGCGACTTTCGGGACCACCCGACCTCGCGCCTGATCAACGGGCTGCTGCGCCACCACGACCGCAGCAAGTTCGAGCTGTTCATGTATTGCAGCAGCTGGGACGACAACTCGGCGATGCGCCGGCAGATCGAGTCGCACTTTGAGCATCAGCACGCAGTGGCCAAGCTCAGCGACGAAGCCGCAGCTGCGCTGATCCGCTCGCACGGCATCGACGTGCTGGTCGAGCTCAACGGGCCGACGCGGGCGCACCGCATGGGCATTTTGGCGCACCGGCCCGCGCCGGTGCAGATCGACTACCTGGGCTGGCCCGGCAGCGTGGGCGGGCGGGTGGTCGACTACGTGGTGGGTGACGGCTACACGGTGCCGCCGGGCGCCGAGGCGCTGTACCCGGAAAAAGTGATCCGGCTGAGCCAGACCTACCAGGTCAACGACTTTGCGGCCAGAAAGCTGCCGCCCAAGCCAAGCCGCAAACAAGTCGGCCTGCCGGAGACAGAGGCCTTGGTGCTGGGCATGTTCAACGCGATCAACAAGGTGGACGCGACGGTGTGGGGCAGCTGGATGAAGATTCTGCAAGCCGTGCCCAACAGCGTGCTGTGGCTGCTGGACCCGGGTCCGGTGGCGCGGCAGTTCATTGCGCGGGCGACGGCGGCGCAAGGGGTGGACGTCAAGCGCATTGTGATTGCGCCGCGCCTGGCCGAGGACGCGCACCTGGCGCGCATGCAATGCTGCGACCTGATGCTGGACCCCTGGCCGTACGGCGGCCACACCTCGACCAGCGACGCGCTGTTCTCGGGGGTGCCGGTGATTGCGCTGCAAGGCACTAACTTTGCCAGCCGGGTGAGCGGCGGCTTGCTGCATGCGGCCGGACTGGGCGTGATGGTGCAGCCGGACATCGACAGTTACGTGAACAAGGCCATCGAGTTGCTGCGCAAACCGGCCCTGCTGGCGCAGCTCAAGCGCTTTCTGGCTGAGAAAGTACCGGCTTCAGACCTGTTCAACGCGCAGTCCAAGACGCGGCAGATGGAAATGGCCTTTCGTGTGGCCACTGATCGAGCGGCGCGCGGCCTGCCGGTAGTTCATATCGGGCAGGCGCCTGTCGTCTCGGCGCCGCAGCCTGCTCAAGCGGTACGGACTGCGGCGCAAGATCTTGGCGCCGGCATTGCAGTTCACGCTACACCGTCAAGTCCCCGGGTGGCCCGACCCTCGGAAGTCAGTCAGGCGGCGCGTAAGAAACCATTCCTTATCAGCTTATTTCCGGAGCAACGCCGGCCCAACCCGGAGCTCGGGGTCGGGGCACCCCAAACTCAGAGCCTCCCGGCACCTTGCTTGGGGGCCAATGCCGCTTGTTACGACTACCGCTGGTCCGCAGAGCAACAAATAAATGATGAAACCATCGACAAACTGCTGACATCGGCCTCGTCGAAAGAACCATTTCTGCTGTGTTGGCTGAACCAGAACCTCGCTGATGAGTCGACGCCTCAGGCGGGCGAATATCTCCGGCACTTCAAGACCCTGCTCCGAGCGTTTCGTGACCCCGCTTATGTGACCGTCGACGGCAAGCCAATGTTCATCCTTAACGGCCCGAGAAATGTGGTCGCCGACAGGCGCTTGGCAGAGCATTGGCGACAACTGGCCCGGGAGGCGGGATTACCCGGACTGCATCTCACCGCTTTCAAGAAAAGCACGGAGACCTTCACGAGCGAAGAGATTGGCTTTGACGCCCTGATCGAGCGTTTTGCGCCAACTGCTGGCAAAAAACGAAAGGGCAGGCAGCCACCGCCTTTGCAGTACGCGAATATCCTTGGCGACTTGCTTCCAGAGGGGCGGGCCTATCCTTTGATCAGCACGGGGTCGCATCTTCAAAACGCCGCAGGCGAACCCGTGGTCGTCGACGGCGTCACCCTAGAACTGTTTGCAAAACACGTTGCGATGTCGCTGGACTACAGCAAGAATTTGCCCGAAGGTCAGAGAATTGTTTTTGCCGATGCTTTGACCGAGCGACAGCTCTCTGACCGATTCCACGAACTGATTCAAAACGAACTGCTGGCTTTCGATCCTGACCAGCCTGCCCGGTCTGCGATCAACTCGGCCTTGAGCCCGAGCATTCACGTCTGCATTATTTCTTGGACCGGCAAACATGACAACGCCATCAAAATTGCAAAAGAGATTGAATCAGCTGCCAACAAAGTCTCGATCATTTATTCGGACAAGGACCCGAAGTACCAGCCAGTCGCAGCCTGTGAACTGATCAGGACGAATGACAAACTATTCTGGGGCGACAAATTCAGCCACTGTATCAAGGCCTGCGAGTCGGACGTATTATTGATAATCCATGGCGATTGCGATTCCAGTCACTGGCGTGCAATTGTTGAGCACTGTCGCGAAGGCTTCAGAGTCAGGGAGGATATGGGTTTATGGGCGCCATTGACGCAGGGAACGGCATTTCCAATCGAAGTCATCTCGCTCTTCGAGTCCGTGAAGGATAAGTCGGACGTGGTTGCCTATATCGACGGCATCGTTTTTGCTATGAGCGCGAAAGTCGTCTCCCGCATGCGTACCTTGGATTATCGTGCCAATGTATACGGCTGGGGAATAGATTGGTTTGCAGCTGCATACACCTATGCCGAAGGCATGAGGGCCATCGTCGACAAGAC
>CAJAOB010000065.1 GCA_903941205.1 uncultured Burkholderiales bacterium
CGATCTGTTTTTTGCTTTGAACCTGTACAGCAACTTGGGACTCCTTTGGCCCTGATTATCTTTGCCGTCCCGGGTTCGGCCTGTAGGTCTTTGGCGCTTTGCGCTGGCCGGCCTTCGGGCCGGGCGCTTCAGGCGCGCGCTGGTCTGCGCAGGCAGCAGGTGGCAAGTGGCAAAGTCGGCAGGTCAGGAACCCGGCAAGTCGGCGCCTTGCCTTGGGGTAGGCAAAATGGCTGGCTATGTTCAACATCGCCACCGCCCCCAAACCCGCAGCCCAGGGCCTGCTGCAAGACGGCTTGAGTTTGCTTGGGCCTGCCGAATTTCTTGCCACGCTGGCGCTGCCAGCAGACCAGTGGCAAGCCCAATGGCCGGATCTGGCGCGCAGCTGGAACCGGCTGCCGCCCGATGCCCATTTGCGCGACGGCGGGCATTACCGCCAGCGCCGCCATGCCTGTTATGTGCAAGATCTGAAGGCCGGCACGCTCGAGCAGGCGCCGCACCGCGCGCATTGGCAGCCGGTGGACTACAACGCGCTGCATGGCGGCTTTGAGCGCTGGTTCGAGCCGGTCGAGCCAGCCGTGGCGCAGGCGCCGCTGTGGAATGGCTTGCTGGCTTCGTTGGGCCGCCTGTTTGCGCAGGTCAAGCCTGCTGCGCAGTGGTTCATCGAGGCACACCAGTTCCGCATCGACACGGCTGGCGGCGTGGGCCGGCCGACGCCGGAGGGCGCGCACCGCGACGGTGTCGACTTCGTGGTCGTGATGCTGGTGGGCCGCCAGGGTGTCAAGGGCGGCGAGACGCGGGTCTTTGATGCCCACGGCCCTCACGGCGTGCGCTTTGTGATGGAGCAGCCGCTGACAGCGCTGCTGCTGGACGACGCGCGGGTGATTCACGAGACGACGCCGATCTTGCCGGCGCAAGCGCTTGATGCAGCGGGCAGCGCTTGCCGCGACACGCTGGTGCTGACTTACCGCGCGGGCGGCTTCCAGGCGCCGGTCTGACCAGACAAGCGCCGGGGCGGCGGTTCCCGTCGAAACCCTCTTGACGAAATTACTTTAAGCCTAAACAATCAACTGGAGATTAGTTAAACCTTCAACCAGCCTCGAGTCCCTTCATGAACATTCTTTGCCTTGGCGGCGGCCCCGCCGGCTTGTACTTTGCCCTGCTGATGAAGCTGCAAGACCCACGGCACGAGGTCACCGTGGTTGAGCGCAACCGGCCGTTTGACACCTTTGGCTGGGGCGTGGTGCTGTCGGACCAGACGCTGGACAACCTGCGCGGCGCCGACCCGGTCAGCGCGGCGCTGATTGGCGAGGCTTTCAGCCACTGGGACGATATCGAGGTGTTTTTCAAGGGCCGCAGCGTGCGCTCGGGCGGTCACGGTTTTTGCGGTGTGGGGCGCAAGCGCCTGCTCAATATCTTGCAGGACCGATGCCTGGAGTTGGGCGTGAACCTGGTGTTTGAGACTGATGTGGAGGACGACCAGGCGCTGGCCGCGCGTTACGACGCCGACCTGATGATTGCCTGCGACGGCCTGAACAGCCGGGTGCGCACGCGCTATGCCGAGACTTTCAAGCCCGACATCGACCTGCGCGCCTGCCGTTTTGTCTGGCTGGGCACGCACAAGAAATTCGACGCCTTCACCTTCGCCTTCGAGCAAACCGAGCACGGCTGGTTTGCGGCGCACGCTTACCAGTTTGACGCGGACACCGCGACTTTCATTGTGGAGACGCCCGAGGCGGTGTGGAAGGCGCACGGCCTGGACGAGATGAGCCAGGCCGAGGGCATTGCTTTTTGCGAAAAGCTGTTTGCCAAGTACCTGGACGGCAACGCGCTGATGAACAACGCCAACCACATTCGTGGCTCGGCCATCTGGATCCGCTTTCCGCGCGTGGTTTGCGAGCATTGGGTACACACGCAAGACATAGGCGGCAAGTCGGTGCCGCTGGTGCTGATGGGCGACGCTGCGCACACCGCGCATTTTTCGATTGGCAGTGGCACCAAGCTGGCGCTGGAAGACGCCATCGAGCTCAGTCGCTGCTTTGCCGCGACGGCTGACCCGACGCAGGCGCTGCAAGCCTACGAGGCGGTGCGCTCGGTCGAGGTGCTGAAGATTCAAAACGCCGCGCGCAATTCCACCGAGTGGTTTGAAAACGTGGACCGCTACAGCGGCATGCAAGCCGAGCAGTTTTTCTATTCGCTGCTGACCCGCTCACAGCGCATCAGCCACGAGAACCTGCGCGTGCGCGACGCCGCCTGGCTGCAAGGCTATGAGCAATGGCTGGCCGGTCAGGCCAAGGGCAAACCGGCGCCGCCGCCCATGCTGCTGCCTTTGAAGGTGCGCGAGGTCCAGCTCAAAAACCGCATCGTCGTCTCGCCCATGGCCACGTACAGCGCGGTTGACGGCCTGCCGCAAGACTTTCATCTGGTGCATCTGGGCGCGCGTGCGCTCGGCGGCGCGGCGCTGGTGTTTGCCGAGATGACCTCGCCTTCGCCCGAAGGCCGCATCACGCCGGGCTGCCCGGGCTTGTGGGACGAAGCGCACATGCTGGCCTGGCAACGCATCGTGAAATTCATCCATGCCTCGGGCCAAGGTGCCCGCGCCGGCATTCAGCTCGGCCACAGCGGCCCCAAAGGCTCGACGCAGGTCGGCTGGGAAGCTGCTGACGAACCGCTGGCTTCCGGCAACTGGCCGCTGATCGCTGCCAGCAGCGTCGCTTTCGGCCCCAGCAACGCCGTTCCCCGGGCCATGACGCGGGACGACATGGACCGCGTGAAAGCCGAGTTTGTGCAGTCCGCGCGCTACGCTGCCGAAGCCGGCTTTGACTGGCTCGAGCTGCATTGCGCGCACGGTTATTTGCTGTCGAGCTTCATCACGCCGCTGACCAATGTGCGCACCGACGAGTACGGTGGCGAGTTGGCCAACCGCTGCCGCTACCCGCTGGAGGTGTTTGCCGCCATGCGCGCGGTGTGGCCAGCCGACCGGCCCATGAGCGTGCGCATTTCGGCGCACGACTGGGCACCGGGCGGCAACACGGCCGACGACGCCGTGGCCATGGCGCGACTGTTCAAGGCCGCCGGCTGCGACTTCATCGACGTCTCGTCCGGCCAGACCACGCGCGCCGCCAAACCGGTTTATGGCCGCATGTACCAGACGCCGTTTGCCGACCGCATTCGCAACGAAGTCGGCATCCAGACCATCGCCGTCGGCGCGATCTCCGAGGTGGACCATGTCAACAGCATCATTGCTGCCGGCCGCGCCGACCTCTGCGCGATTGCCCGTCCGCATCTGGCCGACCCGGCCTGGACGCTGCACGAAGCGGCCAAGCTGCAAAGCCGCTACGTGGACTGGCCGCTGCCCTACCTGAGCGGGCGCGACCAGTTGTACCGCGAGCTGGCCAAGCAAAAGGCCATGGCCCCCGTTGTTGCCACGCCGTCCGTTCCGTCCGCTCCTGGTGGAGCGGACGTTGCGCGGGTTGAGGCCATCGAATAAGCCCGAACCGAAAGCCGCCCATGGACATGGAAGCCCGCGCCCACAGCGAACATCCGGAGGCGCTTCGCCTGTGGCTGCGGCTGCTGACGTGCACGCAGCTGGTTGAAAAGCAGGTGCGCAACGAACTGCGTGCGCGCTTTGCCACCACGCTGCCACGCTTTGACCTGATGTCGCAGCTCGAACGCAGCCCCGACGGCCTGAAGATGAACGAGCTGTCGCGCCGCATGATGGTGACCGGCGGCAACATCACCGGCATCACCGACCAACTGGTCGCCGAAGGCCTGGTCGAGCGCATGCCCGTGGAAGGCGACCGCCGCGCTTTTCGCATCCGGCTCACGGCCTCAGGCCGCCGCTTGTTTGACGAGATGGCCGCAGCGCACGAAGGCTGGATCGTCCAGGCCTTTGGCGGTTTGTCGGCCCGCGAACTCGAGACCCTGCACAAGCTGCTCGGCAAGGTCAAGAAGCACCAGAGAGAGTCCTTCGAAGCCGTCGACACAGCGCTAGCGCCCGCCTCGCCGGCAAACGATGCCTGACGGGCTCGCGCCTAACCCGAGCCATCCAGCCCTGATGCAAGCGCTCGCACCACGGTCCGCAGCATGGCATCCAGACAAACTTCAACCCATCCTACCCTCCCATAAGCACTGCCCATGAAGCACTACATCACCGACAGCAACCCCATGCGTGCGCAATTCAGCGCGCTGGCAAACCACCAGGCCCGCCACTTCAGCTACAGCTTTGACGCGGGCGTGGCCACGCTCACGCTGAACCGGCCCGAGCGCAAAAATCCCCTGACCTTTGACTCGTACGCCGAACTGCGCGATCTGTTTCGCGCGCTCGAGCTGGCCACCGACGTCAAGGTGGTGGTGCTGACCGGCGCCGGCGGCAACTTTTGCTCGGGCGGCGACGTGCATGAAATCATCGGCCCGCTGACGCAGATGACCATGCCAGAGATGCTCGAATTCACCCGCATGACGGGCAATCTGGTCAAGGCCATGCGCCTGTGCCCGCAACCCATCGTGGCCGCGATTGACGGCATTTGCGCGGGCGCGGGCGCCATGATGGCGCTGGCCGCCGACATGCGGCTGGGCACGCCGCGCGCCAAGACGGCTTTTTTGTTCACCCGCGTGGGACTGGCCGGCGCCGACATGGGCGCCTGCGCGCTGCTACCGCGGCTGATCGGCCAGGGGCGCGCTTCCGAGCTGCTGTTCACCGGCCGCGCCATGAGCGCTGACGAAGGCTTGCAGTGGGGGTTTTTCAATGCGCTGCACGCGCCCGACGAGGTGCTGAGCGCCGCGCAGGCGCTGGCACAAAAGCTCGCCAGCGGCCCGACCTTTGCACACGGCATGACCAAGACCATGCTGCACCAGGAATGGGCCATGACGCTGGACCAGGCGATTGAAGCCGAAGCCCAGGCGCAGGCGATCTGCATGCACACGCAAGACTTTAAACGCGCTTACAACGCGTTTGCAGCCAAGCAAACGCCCGCATTTGGAGGCGACTGAAATGAGCGCTCAAGCTGCTTTGACCACCAACGCGCTCACGCCGTCCACGGCGCATTTGACCGATTTGGCGCATTTGGCGCATTTGGCACTGCCATTTTTTGACCCGGCGCACCGCAGCCTGGCCAGCGAACTCGCGGCCTGGACGGCGGCGCAAGAGGTGGACGAGCGCGACGACCGCCGCGCCTGCCGCGACTGGGTGCAGCGCCTGGGCAGCGCCGGCTGGCTGCGCTACTGCGTGCCGGCCAGTGCCGGCGGCGCGCTTGAAAAGCTCGACTCGCGCGCGCTGGTGGTGCTGCGCGAAACCCTGGCTTTTTACTCGCCACTGGCCGACTTTGCGCTGGCCATGCAGGGCCTGGGCAGCGGCGCCATCACGCTGGCCGGCACGCCAGCGCAACAAGCCGCCTATTTGCCCGACGTGGCCAGCGGTAAAAAAATCGCCGCTTTTGCGCTGAGCGAAGCCGACGCCGGCTCCGACGCCGGCGCGCTGCGCACCTCGGCCGTGCGCGACCCGCGTGGCTGGACGCTGGAAGGCAGCAAGACCTGGATCAGCAACGGCGACATGGCCGACTTTTACGTGACCTTCGCCAACACCACACCCGGCGCCGGCACCCGGGGCATGACGGCGTTCATCGTCGACGCACCTTGCGCGGGCCTGGACAGCAGCGAACATATTGCGCTGATGGCCCCGCACCCGCTGGCCAGCCTGCGCTTTGACCAGTGCCGGCTCGGCGAGCAGGCCCAGCTTGGCGCGCTGGACGGCGGCTTCAAGCTGGCCATGCAGACGCTGGATATTTTTCGTGCCTCGGTGGCTGCGGCTGCGCTGGGCATGGCCCGCCGGGCCCTGGCGGAAGCCGTGGCCCATGCAAAAGCCCGGCCCATGTTCGGCCAGCGCCTGGCCGACTTCCAGCTCACGCAGGCCAAGCTTGGCGAGATGGCGGCGCTGATCGACGCGGCCGCCCTGCTGACGTACCGCGCCGCCTGGCTGCGCGACGCCCACGAGCACGGGCAGTCCGGCTCCGACCGGCAGGAGCGCAGCGTGGCCGCTGCCATGGCCAAGATGTGCGCCACTGAAAACGCCCAGCGCGTGATCGACATGGCGCTGCAAATGCACGGCGGCCTGGGCGTGAAGGTCGGCACCAAGGTAGAAAGTCTGTACCGCGACATCCGCTCGCTGCGGATCTACGAAGGTGCCACTGAAGTGCAGCAACTCATCATCGGAAAGGCCTTGCTGTCATCATGAGCCCACATCCTCTGGCCGCGCCTGCTTCGGCAAACCATTCCGCGAGCATTTCGGCAAGCGTGTCGGCGCAGACCGACCGCTTTGTGCATGCGCGCTTGCCGCCGCCAGAGCAATGGCCGCAAATGGTCTACAGCGCACCCGAGATGCAAATTGCAGCGCAAGCCAATGCAGTGGACGCGCTGCTGGCGCGCGCGGTGCAGCAAGGCGGCGCGCACCGGCCTTTCTTGCGCTCGGAAAGTGCCACCCTGAGTTACGCCGAGGCCGCCGAGCAAATCAATCGCATCGCGCAAGTGCTGACCGAAGACCACGGCCTGGTGCCCGGCAACCGCGTGCTGCTGCGCGGCGGCAATTCGGTCGCCATGGCGCTGGCCTGGCTGGGCGTGGTCAAGGCCGGGCTGGTGGCGGTGGCGACCATGCCGCTGCTGCGCGCCAAAGAACTCGGCGAAGTCATTCGCAAGTCTGAGCCGGCGCTGGCGCTGTGCGACGGCGCCTGGCTCGAAGAGCTGGAGCTGGCGCAAGGCCAGCAAGCGCTGCGCCGGGCCGTGATTGTCTTTAACCGGCCGGGCGACCCGGCCGCGCTGGACGCCCTGGCTGCGGCCAAAGACGGCCGTTTTGCGCCCTGCCCGACGGCGGCCGACGACATCGCCCTGATGGCTTTCACCTCGGGCACCACCGGCTCGCCCAAAGCCGCCGTCCACACCCACCGTGATGTTCTGGCAGCCTGCGAAGCCTGGCCGCGCCATGTGCTGCGGGCCACGCCGGACGACCTCGTGATGGGCTCGCCGCCGCTGGCCTTCACCTTCGGCCTGGGCGGCTTGCTGGTGTTTCCCATGTGGGCGGGCGCTTCGGTTTATTTCCACAGCAAACCCTACACGCCGCAGCTCATGGTCCAACTGATGGCCGAGCTCGGCGCGACCATTTGCTACACCGCGCCGACGTTTTACCGGCAGATGGCCGCCTTTGCGCGCGAAACGCCCTTGCCTCAATTGCGCGTGTGCGTGAGCGCCGGCGAAGCCCTGCCAGACGCCACGCGCCAGCTGTGGAAGCAAGCCACGGGCATCGAGATGACCGACGGCATTGGCGCGACCGAGATGTTTCACATCTTCATTTCCTCGCCGCCGTCGGAGGTGCGGCGCGGCGCCATTGGCAAGGCGGTGCCGGGCTACAGCGCCAAGGTGGTGGACGAGCAAGGCCGCGAGCTGCCGCGCGGAACCATCGGCAAGCTGGCCGTGATCGGCCCGACCGGCTGCAAATACCTGGAAGACCCGCGCCAGCTGAGCTACGTCAAGGGCGGCTGGAACTACCCGGGCGACGCCTTCATGCAAGACGAAGACGGCTACTTTTTCTACCAGTCCCGGGCCGACGACATGATCGTCACATCGGGCTACAACGTGGGCGGCCCGGAGGTGGAAGACGCTTTGCTCAAGCACCCGGCGGTGGCCGAATGCGGGGTGATCGGCGCGCCGGACGAAGAACGCGGCATGGTGGTCAAGGCGTTTGTGGTGCTCAGGCCGGGCCAGAGCGCTGACGAAGCCATGGTCAAAGCGCTGCAAGACCATGTCAAAGGCATGCTCGCGCCCTTCAAGTACCCGCGGCAGATCGAGTTTTTGGCCGCGCTGCCACGCACCGAAACAGGCAAATTGCAGCACTTCAAGCTGCGGCAACTCTGAGGCTGCAGCGTTCAGGCAGCGCGGCCTTACCGCCTCGACCAGGCCCTCGCCACTCGCCCGCCCCGGCTGGTCGGTCCGCCAAGCCCCAAGCAACTTTTTTTGTTTAGGAATCCACCCATGAAAACACTGCAACCTCCCGACTGGCTGCCACCCAAAGGCTATGCCAACGGCGTGATGGCGCGCGGCAGCCTGATCTTTGTCGGCGGGCAGATCGGCTGGAATGCCCAGCAAACCTTTGAAAGCGACGACTTCATCGAGCAGACCCGGCTGGCGCTGAAAAACATCGTGGCCGTGCTGCGCGCTGGTGGCGCCGGTCCAGAACACATCGTGCG
>CAJAOB010000066.1 GCA_903941205.1 uncultured Burkholderiales bacterium
CGGGGACCGACAAAGCCGACAGGGTTGGGCGCTGCAAATTAGCTCCCTCCCCCTCTGGGGGAGGGTTGGGGTGGGGGCCAGCCACCGAGCCAGCCTCACCCACGCGCGCTCAAAACCGCGGTAAGTCGGGGTGGGCGATCTGGCCGCCGCGCACCAGCATCTTTCCGTACTCGGCACAGCGCTGCAGCGTGGGAATGACCTTGCCCGGGTTGAGCAAGCCGCGCGAGTCAAACGCGCGCTTGACGCCGAACATCTGCTCGTTTTCAGCAGCCGAAAACTGTACGCACATGGAGTTGAGTTTTTCCACGCCCACGCCGTGTTCGCCCGTCACGGTGCCGCCCATGGCCACGCTGGTTTCCAGGATCTCGGCGCCAAAGAGCTCGCAGCGGTGCAGCTGGTCGGGGTCGTTGGCATCGAACAGGATCAACGGGTGCAGATTGCCGTCGCCGGCATGAAAGACATTGGCGCAGCGCAGCTGGTATTTCTTTTCCATCTCGCCAATCGCCAGCAAGATGTCTGCGAGGCGTTTGCGCGGGATCGTCGAGTCCATGCACATGTAGTCGGGGCTGATGCGGCCGCTGGCCGGGAAGGCGTTTTTGCGGCCGCTCCAGAACTTCAGGCGCTCGGTTTCGTTTTGGCTGACGGCGATGGCGGTGGCGCCGCAGCGCCGCAGCACTTCGCTCATGCGGCCAATTTCTTCCTCGACTTCTTCGGCCGTTCCATCGCTCTCGCACAGCAAGATGGCCTCGGCGCTCAGGTCGTAGCCGGCATGCACAAAGTCTTCCACTGCGGCGGTCATGGGCTTGTCCATCATCTCCAGGCCGGCCGGGATGATGCCGGCGGCGATCACGGCGGCGACCGCGTCGCCGGCTTTGCGCAGGTCGTCGAAGCTGGCCATGATGCAGCGCGCCAGCTGCGGCTTGGGCACCAGCTTGACGGTCACTTCGGTGGTTACCGCCAGCATGCCTTCGCTGCCGATGATGACGCTGAGCAGGTCGTAACCCGGCGCGTCCAGCGCGTCGCTGCCGAACTCGATCTCATCGCCTTCGATCGTGAAGCCGCGCACCTTGAGCACGTTGTGAACAGTCAGCCCGTATTTGAGGCAATGCACGCCGCCCGAGTTCTCGGCGACGTTGCCGCCTATGGTGCAGGCGATCTGGCTGGACGGGTCGGGCGCGTAGTACAGGCCGAAAGGCGCGGCCGCTTCAGAGATGGCGAGGTTGCGCACGCCGCCTTGCACCAGGGCCGTGCGGCTGGCCGCGTCGACTTTCAGGATCTTGTTGAACTTGGCCAGCGACAGGGTCACGCCCATGCGGTGCGGCATGGCGCCGCCCGACAGGCCGGTTCCGGCGCCGCGGGCGACCACCGGCACCTCGAGCGCGTGGCAGGTTTTGAGTACCGCTTGCACCTGCGCATAGGTTTCGGGCAGGACCACCACCAGCGGCCGCTCCCGGTAGGCCGTCAGGCCGTCGCATTCGTAGGGCGTGATGTCTTCGCGGTTCCACAGCAGCGCGTGCGCCGGCACCACTTGCTGCAAGGCCGCCACGACCCGGGCCTGGTGCTCGGCGCGCGCCAGCAGCGCTTGTTGTTCGGGGGAAACGGGTGCGTTCATCAAAGCTCCTGGAGTCGGCGGCCGGGGGAAGCCCGCCGCGTGGCTCACTTTAAACCATGGCGCCAGAGCAGCGCGTGAGGAAATTTCGATGGGTTTGTGAATGGGGCGCAAGGCGCCGGCGAGCCCGGCGCTGAGGTAAGGTGCTGGTTTTGGCTTTTCCCTTGCCCGCGCACCATGACCCCCCTTAAAACCACGGCTGAATTGTTTGGCGAGCATCCGTCCATGGTGGACTTGCGCAAGCTGATTGGCCGGGTGGCCCGCAGCAAGGCCCGCACGGTGCTGATTTATGGCGAAACCGGCACCGGCAAGGGACTGGTCGCGCGCAGGGTCCACGAGGAATCCCAGCGCGCTGCCGCGCCTTTTGTGGACATCAACTGCGCCGCCATTCCGTCGGCGCTGCTCGAGTCTGAATTGTTCGGCCACGAAAAAGGGGCTTTCACGGGCGCGGTCAGCCGCAAGCAGGGGCTGATCGAAGCGGCTCACGGGGGCACCTTTTTCCTCGACGAGGTGCGGGAGCTGGACCCGGTGATGCAGGCCAAGTTCCTGACCTTGCTCGACACCCGCAGGATGCGCCGGCTCGGCGGCGTGCGTGATGAGGCGGTCGATGTGCGCTTTATTGCCGCCACCAACAAGATTTTGCTGGGGGAGGTCAAGGCGGGGAATTTTCGGGATGACCTGTATTACCGCTTGCAGGTGATTGCCATCAACATTCCGCCGCTGCGGGAGCGCGGCGACGACGTGTTCTTGCTGGCCGGGAATTTTCTGGAGAAGTACAACCGCGAGCATGGCAGCCAGCTGCGCGAGATGGACCAGGCGGTTCGGGAGGTCTTCAGGCGCTACAGCTGGCCGGGCAATGTGCGAGAACTCGAAAACCTGATCGAGCGCTTGTGCCTGCTTGAAGACGGGGAGCGGATTCGCCTGGAGCACCTGCCCCAGCGCATCCTGCGCGAGACCCAGGCGGCGCAGCCGCTGGCTGGCACGGGCTCGGCCCCGCCAGCTCGGTCGGGGCTGGTGGTCGGGCCGGTCGGGTCGATGGAGCCGGGTGAGCCCGGCTACCACCTGGCAACGCAGCAGTTTCAGCGCGAGCTGATCGCCGGGGCACTGGCTGCCTGCGGGAACAATCTGGCCATGGCCGCGCAGCGCCTGGGGCTGAGTCGCCATGCGCTGCGGCATCAAATGGCCAAGTTGGGCTTGCGGGCGCCTTGAAGGAAACCTTGACCGGCGCCCTGCCCGGCGCGCGGGCAGATTTGGCGTGAGAAGCACGCCAGAATGCGTGCGTTACACGCATTTGCTGGCGCCGCGTGCCCCGGCTGCTGGCCAGAGCCTTGATTTATATGAAGTTTTTCAAGGATCGGCGTCTGGTACGGATTCTGCGGAGAAGAAGGCTTGTTCACTCACCCGCTGGCGCACACAAAGCCCCAAACCCTCGCATGAAATCCCTGAAAATCATCTGCCCCAACGGCCATCTCGGGTTTGCGCCCTTGCGCCTTGAAAGCTTTCTGCTCGGCGTCAAGGCGGGCCCGCACTACATCGCGGCCGATTCGGGCAGCGACGACGTCGGCCCGGTCCCGCTGGGCTCGGACACCTCCACCAGCCCCCGCTCCTGGCAAATGCAGGACCTCGAACACATGCTGCTGGCCGCGCGCAAGCTGGGCGTGCCCATGATCATCGGCTCGGCCGGCGACACCGGCTCGAACAGCCGGGTCGACATGTACGTGGCCATGATCCAGGAATTGGCCCTCAAACACGGCCTGGGCCCTTTTCGCCTCGGCTATTTTTACTCTGAAGTGCCCAAGGAGCGCGTGCGCCAGGCCATTCGGGGCGGCAGCCCGGTGCGCGGTCTGGACGGCTATGCCGACTTGACCGAGTCCGAACTGGACGCCACGGACCGCATCGTGGCGATGGCCGGTGTTCATCCCTTCATGGAGCTGCTGCGCCAGGGCGCTGACGTGATCATCGGCGGGCGCAGTTCGGACGCCGCCTTGTTTGCTTCGGCAGCCTTGCACCACGGCTTTCATGCCGACCAGGCTTACTACCTGGGCAAGGTGCTCGAATGCGCGTCTTTCTGCGCCGAGCCCTACGGCGGCAAAGAAACCGTGATGGGCGAGATCACCGAGCAGGATGTTCGCGTCACCGCCATGCTGCCGGCGCAGCGCTGCACCATTGCCTCGGTGTCGGGCCACGCCATGTACGAGCGCTCCAACCCCTATGAAGAATTTTTCGCCGGCGGCAAGCTCGACATGACGAACTGCCACTACGAGCAGCTCGACGAGCGCACCACCCGGGTCACCGGCTCACGGTTTTTGCCCGACGCCAAGGTACGCGTCAAGCTCGAAGGCGCGGGCAGGGTCGGCGAACGTTTTGTTGGTCTGTGCGGCATCCGCGATCCGTACACGATCGCCAATGTGGACAAGGTGATCGAGTGGGCCCGCGAGCAGGTGCGCGCCCGCTTTGGCGAGACCGGCTATGAGCTGCACTACAACGTGTACGGCCGCGACGGCGTGATGGGCGACCTTGAGCCGCTGCGCGACCAGCCCGGCCACGAGCTATGCGTGATGGTGCAGGGCGTGGCGCCGACCCGCGAGATGGCCGAGGAACTCACCATGATCGGTCTGCGGCAAATGTTTTACGCACGCCTGCCGGACGTCAAGGGAACGGCCGGCTCGGTATCGTTTCCGCTGGACGAGGTCTTGCCAGCCAGCGCAGCCTACCGCTGGACGCTCAATCACACGCTCGAAGTCGACAACGCCATGGAGCTGTTTGCGACCCATCTGATCAACGTCGGCGCCTGAGGCGGCACCGAACCGCACCGGAACATCCCATGACCACTGAAAAACTTCACCAGCTCGCCAAGACCATCCGCAGCAAGAATGCCGGCGTCAACAAAATCACCTTCGACATCATCTTTCGTGAACCCGCGGTCTATGAGCGCGTCAAGCGCTCGGGCGTGATCACGGCGGCGTCGATGGCGGCGCTCTACCGCATTCCGCGCGAGCGCATCAGCGACTTTGTCGAGTACGACCCCGGCAACGCGATCAAGTTCACCATCTACCGCCTCAGACCCAGCGGCAGTGCCGGCGACGGCGACATCTTTGGCGCGCAGCAATACGCGCCGCTGCTCGACCTCGAGATTCCGGGCTGAGCGCTGCGCTGTGTTGGCAGCGCCGGTTTTGGATTTCCCTTTGTCCTTTCGCCTTTCGCTTTTTCTTTTCGTTTTTGAAAGTGAACCTCATGAAAAAATTTCTCGCTCTGGCCATGCTCCCGCTCAGCATCCTCGCGCTGACGCCCGCCGCCCATGCCCAGGCTGACGCCGCCAAGCCGCCGGCGGTGATCCGCCTGGTGGTGCCGTTTGCCGCTGGCGGCAGCAACGACGTGATTGCCCGGGTCATTGCCCCGGCGCTAGCCAAACGCCTGGGCAACACCATCATTATTGAAAACAAGCCCGGTGCCGCGGGCGCCATTGGCTCGGATGCCGTGGCCAAAGGCGCCAAGGACGGGTCGGTCTTGTTGCTGACCTCATCAAGCCTGCTGACCGCCGCGGCCACCATGCCCAAGACCACGCCCTACGACGTGCTGACGGCATTTGCGCCGGTCGCCATGGTCGGCCAGGGGCCCATGCTGGTGGCGGTGTCGGGCACGACAACCCTCAAGACACCGGCCGAGTTTGTTGCCGCCGCCAAAGCCAAGCCCGGCTCAGTCACCTACGGAACCTCCGGCCAGGGCTCGATTGCACACATGAGCAGCGAAATGCTCAGTGACGCGGCCAAAGTGCAGATGCTGCATGTGCCCTACAAGGGCGCGGCCCCCGCACTGCTCGACCTGGCCTCCGGACAGATCAACATGATGATCTCCAACTACTCGTCGCTGGCCCCGCAGATCAAGGCCGGCCGCGTGCGGGCCCTGGCCGTCACGTCCCGGCAAGCCAGCCCGTCCTTTCCAGACTTGCCGCCCATGGAAAGCGTGGCCCCCGGCTTTGCCGCCGAAATCTGGGTGAGCGTGTTTGCGCCGGCCGGCACGCCCGCGGCGCTGGTGCAACGACTCAATCGCGAGATCATTGAAGTCGCTCGCCTGCCCGAAGTGCGCAGCTTGCTCGAAGCCGACGGCGCGCAGCCCACGCCGCTGTCCCCAGCCGAAGTGGCGCTGCGCGTCAAGGAAGACCTGGCTGCCTGGAAGAAAATCGCGACTGAGAAGAACATCTCGGCGGAATAAGCGGTGGCGCGGCCTGTCGCTGCACGGCAGCACGCCCGCTCTAGGCCACGTTAGACCACTTGGCCGGCCGCGGTGCGGGCCAGACTCAAAAAACGCTCTTCCTCAACCAGTCCGCAAAAGCCGCGCATTCCCAGCGGTCCATCATGCCGGTGCGCCAGCACAGGTAATGGGCGTGCGGGCTGGGCACGTTGCGCTCGTAGAGGCGCACCAGCGAGCCGTTTTCCAGCCAGGGCGCGCCGAGCTTGATGCGCACCAGGGCGATGCCCATGCCGGCGGCGGCGGCGTCGCACATGAGGCCGATGTCGTTGAACTGGGAGCCTTCCAGCGGCTCGGGCCAGTCGAGCTGATGGGCGCCGAACCAGGTGCGCCAGGGCTCCAGCGGCGAGCGCAGCAGCGCTTCGCCTTCGAGGTCTTCGGGGGCGTCAAAAGGCCCGTGTTCGCGCACATAGGCCGGCGAAGCCAGCGGCGTCACCTCGTCCTGCATCAGGCTGACATGCTCGACGTCGGCGTAGCGGCCGGTGCCAAAGCGCACCATCAGGTCGGCGTCTTCGGCCACCACGTCGAGCAGCGGAATCGACACTTGCAGCGTCAGGTCGATCTCGGGATAAGCCTCGGTGAACTGGCGCAGGCGCGGGATCAGGATGGAGCGCGAGAACGTGGGCGTCACGGCCAGGCGCAGCTTGCGCTTGCCGGGGTTGGCGCTCTGGCCGGCGGTGCCCGGAAACTTTTGCAGCGTGGCCAGGCCTTCGCGCACATGGGCGAGATATTCGCTGCCCTCGGTGGTGAGTGAAAAATCGGCGCGCCCGAACAGCTTGGTGCCAATGATTTGCTCGAGCTGCTTGACGCGGTGGCTGACGGCGCTGGGCGTGACGAAGAGTTCTTCGGCCGCCTGCGTGACGCTGCGCAGGCGGGCCAGCGCCTCGAACGTCAACAGGCACTGGATGGGCGGAATCCGTTTGGCGCCCGAGTTCGGGTTGGCGTTGGCGTTGGGGTTGGGGCTGGCAACCCAGCTGGCGTTCTGACTGGCCATGACGCGCTCCCGGCAGGCTCGGATTATTTGAAGATCACGGTCTTGTGGCCGTTGAGCAGCACGCGGTGCTCGCTGTGCCACTTGACGGCGCGGGCCAGCACCTGGCTTTCGGTGTCGCGGCCCATGGCGGTCAGGTCTTCGACCGTGCGGCTGTGCTCCACGCGGGCCACGTCCTGCTCGATGATCGGGCCTTCGTCGAGGTCGGAGGTGACGTAGTGCGCGGTCGCGCCTATGAGCTTGACGCCGCGCGCATGCGCCTGGTGGTAGGGCTTGGCGCCCTTGAAGCTGGGCAAGAACGAATGGTGAATATTGATCGCGCGGCCGGCCAGGTTCTGGCACAGCTCGTCGCTCAAAATTTGCATGTAGCGCGCCAGCACCACCAGCTCGGCGCCTTCAGACTGGATCACCTCGTACTGCCGCGCCTCGGCCTCGGCCTTGGTGGCGGCCGTCACCGGGATGTGGTGAAAGGGCACGTTGTAGCTGGCGGCGAGCTGATAAAAGTCGCGGTGGTTCGAGACGATGGCGCGGATGTCGAGCTTGAGCAGGCCCGACTTCCAGCGAAACAGCAGGTCGTTCAGGCAGTGGCCTTCCTTGCTGACCATGAGCACGGTTTTCATGGGCTGGCTGGCTTGGTGCAGGCTCCAGCGCATGTTGAAGTCGCCGGCCAGCACGGCCAGGTCTTCCTTGATTGCTTCAAAGCTCAGCTGCTTGCAGGCAAAGCCCACGCGCATGAAAAACAGGCCGGTGGCGTCCTGGTCCTTGTCGTCGGCGTATTGGGCGGCGTCCAGGATATTGCCGCCGCGCTCGAACAAAAAGCCCGAAACGGCATGAACAATGCCCGGGCGATCCGGGCAGGACAGGGTGAGTGTGTAGGTGGGGCTCATGGGAGCGACATTGTCGCAGGCGCAGATTTTGTCTGGCCGAGGTCGCCGGGCCAGCCCGCAACGGTGCCAGAATGGAACTCGCGCGCCCTCCGCTGGGCCCTTCACCGCACTTCATAAACACCCAGGAGATTTGCCATGGCTTACCAGGACTTCAACATGGAGCACCACTGGCTCCCTTTCACGCCGAACCGCAGCTTCAAGAAAGACCCGCGGGTCTTTGTGGCCGCCGACGGCATGCACTTCACCACGCACGACGGGCGTCAGGTGCTCGATGGCATTTCAAGTCTGTGGTGCGTGGGCGCCGGCCACAACCGAAAACCGATCAACGAAGCCATCAAGAAGCAGCTGGACACGCTGGACTACGCCACGGCCTTCCAGGCCAGCAACGACCAGGCCTTCAAGGCCGCCGAGATGATCGCCAACATGGCGCCCGGCGACTTGAACAAGGTGCTGTTTTGCAACTCCGGCTCGGAAGCGGCGGACACCTCACTGAAGGTGGCGCTGGCCTATCACCGCGCACGCGGCGAAGGTCACCGCAATGTGTTCATAGGCCGCGAGCGCGGCTACCACGGGGTGGGTTTTGGCGGCATGAGCGTGGGCGGCATTCCGGCCAACCGCAAGGTTTATGGCACGGCGCTGCTGCCGCGGGTGGACCACATGCGCTTCATCCACGACCCGGTGACCCACGCCTACATCCACAACCAGGAGCCGGTCTGGCAGGAAGACATCCTGCTTGAACTGGAAAACCGCATCTTGCCGCTGCACGACCCCAGCAACATCGCCGCCGTGATCGTCGAGCCGGTGGCGGGCAGTGCCGGCTGGTACCTGCCGCCGCAGGGCTACTTGAAGCGCCTGCGCGAGATCTGCGACAAACACGGCATCTTGCTGATTTTTGACGAGGTCATCACCGGCTTTGGCCGCATGGGTACCAACTTTGCGGCCGACTATTACGGCGTGGTGCCCGACATGCTGAATTTCGCCAAGTGCGTGACGAACGGCGTGATTCCGCTGGGCGGCGTGATTTGCACCGACCGCATTTACGACTCCATGATGAAAGCCAACGCGGGCAGCCCGGAGCACGCGATCGAGTTCTTTCACGGCTACACCTACTCGGGCCACCCGGTGGCTTGCGCGGCGGCCATTGCCACACTGACCCTGTTCAAGCAAGACCAGTTGTTTGAACGCGCCGGCCAGATGGGCCCGGTGCTGGGCGACGCGCTGCACAGCGGCCTCAAGGGCCTGCCATCGGTGATCGGTATCCGCACCCTGGGCCTGGCCGGCGCTGTTGAAATGGCGTCTATCCCCGGCGCGCCGGGCAAGCGCGCTTACGACGTTTTCATGACCTGCTTTCACAAGGGCGTGCTGGTGCGGCCGGCCGGTGAAAACATCGTGCTGTGCCCGCCCTACATCGTCGAAAAAGAGCATATCGAGCGCATGGTCAGCGTGGTCGCCGACGCGATCCGCCAGCACGCCTGAAGCCCGGGCGCCTTGCCGGCGTGCCAAAGCGGCTGCCTTGCCAGCTCTTTGGTCCGCTGGCCGGGCCGGGAACATGGCCGACGAGAAAACGCAGCCATAAAACGCAGGCGAAAAAAAAAGCAAGCCTCGTGAGCTTGCTTCTTTGGGCTGCCTTTTTGAGGGCGGCCTGATTTTTTGGAGCGGGAAAAGAGGCTCGAACTCTCGACCTCAACCTTGGCAAGGTTGCGCTCTACCAACTGAGCTATTCCCGCGAAAGAAGGAGTGTAGCCGCAGAGAGCCCGGGTTTTGAGCGCCGGCGCCTCTCACGTCAATTTAATTGCCCCAAAGGAGGGCGCCAACTGCCTGCGCGCCCGCCCGCTAGGAGCGTTTGCCGTTCAGTCTGGCCAGCATGCGCCTGAACCATTGCTCCAGATCGTCGACATAAGTGAACACCGCTGGCACCACCAGCAGGCTCAGGACGGTGGACGTGATCAGCCCGCCGATCACGGCAATCGACATCGGCGAGCGAAAGCTCGGGTCGGCGGCGCCCAGGCCGAAGGCAATGGGCAGCATGCCGGCGCCCATGGCCAGCGTGGTCATGATGATGGGGCGGGCGCGTTTGTGGCACGCGTCCAAGAGCGCCTCGCCGCGACCCATGCCCGCCACGGCGGGTCGCCCGTCGCTGCCGTCATGGCCGCGCCTGGCCACGATGGCGTATTCCACCAGCAGGATCGAGTTCTTGGTGGCAATGCCCATGAGCATGATCAGCCCGATCAGGGACGGCATGGAAAAGCTTTTTTGCGCCAGCAGCAGGCCGACGAAGGCGCCGCCCAGCGACAGCGGCAGCGCGGCCAGGATCGTCACCGGGTGCAAAAAGTCCTTGAACAGCAGCACCAGCACGATGTAGATGCACAGCACGCCGGTCAGCATGGCCAGGCCAAAGCTGGCAAACAGCTCGCCCATGACCTCGGCGTCGCCGATCTCGACCACCTTGACGGCGGCCGGCAGGTTTTTCACCGCGGGCAACTCCTGCACCGCACGCGTCACGTCGCCCAGCGGCAGCCCTGAAAGCTCGATCTCGAAGTTGACGTTGCGCGAGCGGTCATAGCGGTCGATCACCGCCGGACCGGCAGCGATCTCCAGACTGGCCACCTGCGCCAGCATGACCGGGCCGGCGCCAGGCCGCAGGCTGGGCACGCTCAGGCGTTCGAGCACGCTCAGGTCGCGCCTGGCGGCGTCTTCGAGCTTGACCACGATGGGCACCTGGCGCTCGGGCAAATTGAGCTTGGGCAGCGACATCTCGTAGTCGCCCAGCGTGGCGATGCGCAGGGTTTCGCCAATCGCCGCGCTGGTCACGCCCAGGTCGGCGGCGCGCGCAAAGTCGGGGCGCACGGCGATTTCGGGCCGGGTCAGGCTGGCGCTGGACGCCACATTGCCCAGGCCGGGCACCGTGCGCAGGTCTTTTTCCACCGCGCGCGCGGCGGTCTGCAAGGCCAGCGGGTCTTCGCCGGTGAGCACCAGCACGTATTTTTCGCCCGAGCCGCCCAGCCCAACCTTGCTGCGCACGCCGGGCAGGGCTTCGAGGGCGGTGCGCATCTTGTTTTCAATGCCTTGCTTGCGCGGGCGCTCGCTGCGCTCGGTCAGCAGCACGGTCAGCGTGGCCTTGCGGGTTTCGGCGCTGCCGGCCATGGCAAACGGGTCGGTGCCAGCACTGCCGCCGCCAATGGTGGTGTAGATGCTGCGCACATGCTCGACCCGGCTGACCAGCTGGCGCGCCTGCTCGGCGGCGGCCAGGCTTTGCGCCAGCGTCGAGCCGGGCGGCAGCTCAAGGTAGACCTGCGTTTGCGAGTTGTCGTCTGGCGGGATGAAGCCTGTCGGCAAGAGCGGGATCAGGGCCACCGAGCCAAAAAAGAACAGCGTGGCGCCGACCATGGTCAGCACGCGGTGCTTCATGCACCAGGCGGCGGCGCGCAGGTAGCGCGTCATCCAGGCCGGGTCCTGGTGCGCCGTGACGATGGGTTTGAGCAGGTAGGCCGCCATCATGGGCGTGAGCACGCGCGCCACCACCAGCGAAGCGAACACCGCCAGCGAGGCGGTCCAGCCGAACTGCTTGAAGAACTTGCCGGCCACGCCGCTCATGAAAGCCGTCGGCAAAAACACCGCCACCAGCGTGAAGGTGGTGGCCACCACGGCCAGGCCGATTTCGTCGGCCGCTTCCATCGCCGCCTGGTAGGGCGACTTGCCCATGCGCAGGTGCCGCACGATGTTCTCCACCTCGACGATCGCGTCATCAACCAGAATGCCGATGACCAGCGAGAGCGCCAGCAGCGTCACCACATTGATCGAAAAACCCAGCCAGTACATGCCGATGAAGGCCGGGATCACCGACAGCGGCAAGGCGACCGCCGAGACCAGCGTGGCGCGCCAGTCGCGCAGAAAAATCCAGACCACGATGACGGCCAGAATCGCGCCTTCGTAGAGCAGCTTGAGCGAGCCCTGGTATTCCTCGCGCACCGGCTCGACAAAGTTGAAGGCTTCGGTCAGCACCAGGTCCGGGTGCTGGGCTTGCAGCGACTTGAGCGCTGCCTGCACCGCGTCGCCCACGGCCACCTCGCTCTCACCGCGGCTGCGCGAGACCTCGAAACCGACCACCGGCCGGCCGTCGAGCAGCGCGGCCGAGCGTGGCTCGGCGATGGTGTCGCTGACCGTGGCGACCTGGTCGAGCCGGATGCGCCGGCCGTCGCCGAGCGCCAGTTCCAGCTGGGCGAGCTCCTGCGCCGACTTGACCGTGGCCAGCGTGCGCACGGGTTGCTCGCTGCCGCCCAGGTCGGTGCGGCCGCCGGCGCTTTCGGTTTGCACCTGGCGCAGCTGGCGCGAGATGTCGGCGGCCGTCGCGCCCAAGGCTTGCAGGCGCAAGGGATCGAGCGCCACGCGCAGCTCGCGCGTAACGCCGCCCACGCGGTTGACCGCGCCCACACCGCGCACCGCCAACAGCTTGCGGGCCACCTCGTTGTCAACAAACCAGGACAGCGCCGCCGCGTCCATGCGCGCCGAAGCGATGGTGAAGGCCAGCACCGGCTGGCCGGCCAGATCGACCTTGCTGACGATGGGGTCCGACAGGTCGCCGGGCAGCTCGGAGCGCACGCGCGCCACCGCCGAGCGCACATCGTCAATGGCTTCCTGCACCGGCTTTTCAAGCCGGAATTCAGCCGTGACGGTGACCCCGCCGTCTTGCACCTTGGTGTACATGTGCTTGAGGCCTTGCACCGTGGCGATCGAGTTTTCGAGCTTGCGCGCGACCTCGGTTTCCAGCTGCGCGGGCGCCGCGCCCGGCAAGGAGGCGGCCACGCTGATGGTCGGCAAATCAATGTCCGGGAAGTTCTGCACCTTCATGGCCTGGAAGGACAGCATGCCGGCAAAAGCCAGCAGCACGAACAGCATCACCGCCGGGATCGGGTTCTTGATCGACCAGGTCGAAACGTTCATGGTTTGGCTCCTGCCTTGCCGGCCGGCGCTGCGGGGGCGGCTGCAGGGGTGGGGACAGGTGCGGGCGAGGAGGCCGCAGGGGATGCAGCTGAAGGCGTTGCCTCGGCCACGCGCACCAGATCGCCGTCATTCAAAAAGCCGGCGCCACTGACAACGATGGACGCATCGGGCGTCAGCCCGGACAGCAGCTCGACCTGCTCGCCCACCAGCCGGCCGGTTTGCACCTTGCGCTGGCGCACGCGCTGGTCGGGGCCGAGCTCGAAGACGTAGTTGAAACCGTCGCGCACCACCAGCGCGCGCTGGGCGATGGTTTGCGCGCTGGAGCTGCCCAGGTCGAACTCGCCGCGCGCGAACATGCCGGGTCGGGCCTGCATCTGGGGCTGTACCGGCAAGTCAACGTAGACCAGCGCCGAGCGGGTTTGCGGATCGACCGTGGGCGCGATCATGCGCACCCGGCCCTGCAGCTCGCCGCCGGCCACGGGCTGCACGCTCACCCGCATGCCCGGGCGCAAGCGCGCGAGTTCGGCTGAAGTCACCTCCGCGCGCCACTCGAGCCGGCCCTGGCGGATCAGCCGGAACAGCTCGGTGCCGGTGCCGACGACCGCGCCCAAGGTGGCACTGCGGGCAGAAATGATGCCGGCGTCGGGCGCCAGCACCGTGGTTTGCTGGGCGCGCAACTCCTGCACTTTCAAGGCGGCGCGGGCTGCGGCAACGCGCGCCTCGGCGGCTTGCGCGCTGGCCGCGTACTGGCTGATTTGCTGCGCGCTCAGCGCGCCCGAGCCTTGCAGCGTGCGCGCCCGCTCGGCGTTGCTGACGGCTTCTGCCGCATTGGCCTGGGCTTCGAGCAGGCTGGCGCGGGCCTGCGCCACATCGGCCTGCACGCTGTCACTGGCAAAGACGGCCAGCGTCTGCCCGGCGCTGACACGGTCGCCGACATTGACCAGCAGCTGCGACAGGCGCAAGCCGTTGGACTCCGCGCCCACCAGTGCCTCTTGCCAGGCGGCGATATTGCCGTTGGCCGCCAGCCGGATCGGCAGCTGCACGGTCTGCGTGCGGGCCACCGAGACAGTCAGCGCAGGGCGGCCGGGTGCGGCGGCAGGCGCCGGCGCCGCGCCTTGCGGGGCGCGCTTGGCGCTGATCACAAAGTAAGCACCAGCGGCCAGCGACACGGCGAGCAGGACCAAGAGCGTGCGCTTGAGCGGAAAAGGGTTCATGGTGAATCTTTTGTCAAAGGGTCAGGAAAGCCCGGGCGCCTGATGCTGCGGGCAGCAGCGACGGCGGGTTGAAGGCGTGAGAAAGCCGGCAAGGCATGGGCAGGGCTTCAGCGCGCCAGGGCCGTGGGCGCCGCTTCGCGGTCAGGCAGGCTGCGCGTCCAGCCGCCGCCCATGGCGCGGTACAGCGACACCCAGGCGGCCAGACGCTCGCGCTGCAAGCCGGCGTCCAGCGATTGGGCCGCCAGTTGCTGGCGCCGGGCGTCTTCGAGTTCGAGCCCGCTGGCAAGGCCGGCCCGGTGGCGGGCGTCGGCGCCGGCCAGCGCGGCGCGGTAGTCGGCCAGCGCGCTTTGGGCCTCGCGGCTGCGGTCGGCCGTGGCCTGCAAGTTCACCAGCGCTTCCTCCACCTCGCGCACCGCCAGCCGGACGCGGGCGCGGTACAAGGCGGCGGCTTCTTCGTAACGCGCCTTCGCGGCCTGCACATTGGCCGCGCTGCGGCCGGCGTCAAAGATCGGCAAGCTCAGGGCCACCGGCCCGACCGACCAGGTGCTGAGTTCGCTGTTGTCGCCATTGAGGCTCAGGCCCGAGCGGCCGATAGCGCCTGTCAGGCTCAGGCGCGGGTAACGCTGGGCTTCGGCAGCGCCCACATCGGCGCTGGCCGCGGCCACCTCGCGTTCGGCGGCAAACACATCGGGCCGCTGTGCCAGCGCCTGGGCCGGCACGCTGTCAAGGCGCAGCGCTGCGGGCGACAAGATCGCGTCACCGGCGGGGGAACGCGCCTGCAACTGCGCGCGCAAAGCCGGCTCGGCCAGCCCCGTCAGTGCCACGAGAGCCTTGAGCTCAAGCTCGCACTGGCCGCGCTGCTGACTGGCGCGGCCACCGGCTTCGGCCGCGCCGGCACGGGCCAGCACGGCCAGAGCCGGCGCCGTGAACCCCGCTTGCGCGCTCAAGTCGCTCAGGCGCGCCGTTTGCTGGCGTGACAGCGCTTCGGCCAGCGCCAGGTCTTCGAGCTGGCGGCAGCTGCGCCAGGCGATGTAATGGTTGGCCAGCTCGGCGGCCACTGAAACGCGCGCCTCGTGCCACTGCGCCTGAGCCCCGGCCAGGCGCTCGCTGGCAGCGCTCTGGCCGGCCCGCTTGCTGCCAAAAAGATCGATTTCCCAGGACGCCTGCAAGCCGGCCTGCGCGCTGCTGACCGTGGGCGCCGGCCCGGGCATGCCGGGCTGCTGCGCCAGGCTTCGGCTGATGCTGGCGTTGGCGTCCAGCCGCGGCAGCGTGTCGGCGCCCGCAGACACCCGCACTGCGCGCGCCTGCTCAAGCCGCGAGCGAGCGCTCGCCACACTCGGGCTGAGCTCCTGCGCGGCCTGAATCAGCGCCACAAGCACCGGGTCGCCCAGCTGCTCCCACCAGCGCGCCAACTCGGGCAGCTGGCCCCGGTGCGGCAAACCGGCCGCAGCGACGGGCGCCTGCCACTGCGCGGGCAGCGCCGGTGCGGGCATGGCGGGTGGCGCAGGCAGCGCGCAAGCGCCCAGCAACACCAGCGCAGCCACGCTGGCCACACCGGGCCGCAAGCGGCGCCACGCCCCCCGGGCCCCTGAACAATCTGACGGTATGCGCTTCATTCGACGGCCTTTGCCTTGCCAGTGAAAATCCATGAGCTCAATCGGCGGGCAGACTGCTGCGCTGGCCGCCGAAGGCCACGGCCCGAATTGAAACATAGGCGAGTGGCATTTTTGCGTTTGCAGGGCTTTCAGGCCTCGCTTGGCAGACTGGCATGGGGGTGGCTGCGGCGAGGGTTCAGCTTGCGTCGGCCGAAAAAAGGGGGACCGTTTGATTCGGCTGAATCGCTGAAGGCGTCCATCAGCTCCCGCGGCTCATGGCGCTCCAGCGCCTCAAAGCCCTTATCGCGACGGCATCAAGCCTGACCCTGATGACCGGGCGGGACCGGCTTCACGCACTCAGCCAAACACCGCCGACCAGAGCGCCTGGATCGCCTCGCGTTCCTTGTGCAAGGCCGCCGGGCTGACTTCGGTGGGCTCTTCGTTCAGGCGGGCCTGGTGCTGCACGCGGCGCAGCTCGCGGTAGGCGTCGGCCGCATGCTGGCCCACGCCCGGCGCGAGCAGGCCGGCTTGCTCGGCGCGTTGCAGCAAGGCGATGTTGCCCACGTTGTCAGCCAGCTCGGCATGCCTGGCCGATTCAGCCAGCACCAGGTATTGCACGGCGAACTCAGCGTCGACCATGCCGCCCACGGCGTGCTTGACGTCGAACTGCTCGCCTTCAAAGGCCGAGCGGGCGCCGGTGGCCGGCTTGCGGCGGGCCGGATGGGCGGCGCGGACTTTCTCGCGCATGGCGACGATTTCGGCGCGCAGCGCCTGCGCGTCGCGCGGCGCGGTGATGACGCTGCGGCGCACCGCGTCAAAGCGCTGACCCAGCGCGGCGTCGCCCAGCACAAAGCGCGCGCGCGTCATGGCCTGATGCTCCCAGGTCCAGGCGGTGTTGCTGCCGCGCTGCTGCTGGTAATTGGCATAGGCCGCAAAACTGATGACCAGCAGGCCCGAGCTGCCGTTGGGGCGCAGCGCGGTGTCGATCTCGTACAAGTCGCCTTCAGCCGTCTTGAGCGTCAGCCAGCTGATGATCTTGCGCACCAGGGTGGCGTAGACCTCGCCGGCCTGCTCGTGCTCGTCTTCGTAGACGAACACGATGTCAAGGTCGCTGCCATAGCCCAGCTCTTTGCCGCCGAGCTTGCCGTAAGCAATGACCGCAAATTGCGGCTGCTGGCGGTGGCGGAACTTCAGCCGTTGCCAGCACCAGTCGGCGGTCAGGCGCAGCACCGCTTCGGCCAGCGCGCTGAGGTCGTCGGCCACCTGCTCGACGCTGAGCACGCCTTCAACATCGCGCGCCAGGGTGCGAAACACTTCGGCGTGGTGGGCGCGGCGCAGCAGATTCAGGCAGGCCTCTTCGTCGTCTTCGCCGGTACGCTTGAGCGCAGCCAGGCGCTGCGCCAGCTCGCTGCTGAAAGCGGCCGCGTCAAAACGCTGGTGCAGCATGTCGTCGCTGGCCAGCTCGTCGATCACGCCTGGATGCTGAAGCAGGTAGCGCGCCGGCCAGCGGGCCGCGCCCAGCAGGCGCAGCAGGCGTTCATGCACCGCCGGCCGCTCGAGCAGCATGGCCAGGTAACTTTCGCGGCGCAGCAGCGGCTCGACCCAGTCGACCAGGCGCAGCGCAGCTTCTTCGCTGACCCGGCCTTCGGCCAGCCAGCTGGCCGTGCGCTGCACCAGCCGGACCAGGCGGCCGCGTGATTCGTCGCGCAGCGCCAGGACGCGCGGATGGCCACGCCAATGCTCGATGCGTTCGCGAAAGCGCCGGGGCCAGGCGGCGGCGGATTGCTCGAGCAGATCGGTCAGCTCCTGCGCGCCATTGCCAAGCTTGTTGCAGCCCTTGCAGTCAGTGGTGCCGCCCAGCAGCTTGTCGAACTCGCTGGCGACGAGTTCCCGGTGTGCGTCAAGTTCTGTCAGGAAAGCGCGGCAGTCTGGAAAGCCCAGGGTTTCGGCAATCCAGACGAGGTCGTCATCACGGGTTGGCAGCAGATGGGTTTGCTGGTCGTCCAGGTACTGGATACGGTGCTCGACGCGGCGCAGGAACACATAGGCCCGCGCCAGCGCGTCGGCGGTGTCCTGCGGCATCAGGCCGGCACCGGCCACGCGCTGCAAGGCGTCTTGCGTGGGGCGCGTGCGCAGTTCGGGAAACTGGCCGCCGCGCACCACCTGCAAAAGCTGCACGGTGAACTCGATCTCACGGATGCCGCCGCGCGAAAGCTTGACGTCGTTGGCGCGCTCGGGATGGCCGGCGGCGCGGCGCTGGGCCTGCTCGCGGATTTGCCGGTGCAGGATGCGCAGCGCGTCAAACACGTTGTAGTCGAGATAACGCCTGAATACAAAGGGCAGCACGACGCCGCGCAAGGCTTGCGCCGAGCCGCCGCGCACGCCGCTTCGAAGGCAGGAAGCCGGCGCCACCACGCGGCTCTTGAGCCAGGCAAAGCGCTCCCACTCGCGGCCCTGAACCTGCAAATATTCTTCGAGCGCGCTGAGCGACACGGCGGCCGGCCCGGAATTGCCGTTCGGGCGCAGCGCCAGGTCGACCCGAAACACAAAGCCGTGCTCGGTGGTGTCACCGATCAGCGCATACACCGCCTTGACCTGCTGAGCGAAATACTCGTGGTTTGAAATGCTGCCGCGGCCGTCGGCGCGGCCGGCTGTGTGGCCGTCGTGGTCATAAACGTAAATCAGGTCGATGTCGCTGGAGACATTGAGCTCGCGGGCGCCGAGCTTGCCCATGCCGACGACCCAGAGACAGGCGCGGCGCGCCTCGGCGCCGGGCACTTGCGGCGGGCCATACAAGGCGTCGAGCTCTTCCTGGGAGGCCTGCATGGCGACATCCAGCGCGAGCTCGGCCAGCTCGGTCATGGCCAGCGTGACCACCTTGAGCTGCTCGGGCAGGTGCCGGGTCGGATCGCCCGCCTCGCAGTCGAGCACCACCAGACGCTCCATGACCAGCTGGCGCAACACCCGCAGCGCCGCCCCGGTGGCCAGGCCCTGCGCCAGCAAGGCGTCCAGCGTGGTCTGCATGGCGGGCCGCAGGGGCGGGCCCTCGGGCAACAACGGCAGGTGGCCGGGATAGCGCCGGCGCAGGCGCTGCACAAAGCGCGAATAGGCCGCGCGGCCTTCGGCCGGGCCCACATCCGCAGGCAGGGACGCGTTCGCCGGCGCGGCGAATGTTGTGATTGGGGAGTGCGGCAAAGGGATCGAAGTCATCAAAGGCGTTGAAAGAACATCGCGAAGAACAGTTTTCCGGTTGGGCGCCCGCCAGCTGCGACGGTCATAATTCCAAAGCCAATGGATCCCGCACCCCCTCTTTCAACCCTGATGCCGTCTCGCCGTTTGCGCTTGGCCGCCCGGGCAGCGCGGGTGCTGCTCTGGCTGCTCCTGTCGTGGTGGCTGGTGGTGGGCATCAGCTGGGGGCTGCTACACGGCTGGATTGTGCCGCGAATCAGCGATTTTCGCCCGCGCCTGGAAGCCGAGGCGAGCCGTGCCCTGGGGGTGCCGGTGCGCATCGGCCAGATCCAGATGCGCTCGCGCGGCCTGATCCCCTCATTTGAGCTGAGCGAAGTTACTTTTCTGGACCGAGAAGGGCGCGCCGCCTTGCGCCTGCCCAGCGTGCTGGCGGCGCTGTCGCCGCGCTCGCTCTGGAATCTGGGCTTCGAGCAGCTGGTGATCGAAGGCGCCGAGTTGGATGTTCGCCGCCTTGCCAGCGGCCAGATTCAGGTCGCAGGGCTTGAACTGTCGCAAAAAAGCACGAATGGCGGCAGCGCTATGGCCGACTGGGCGCTGGAGCAGACCGAGCTGGTCCTGCGCGGCGGCACCCTGCGCTGGACGGACGACATGAATGCCGCGCCGCCGCTGGCCCTGACGCAGGTGGACGCCGTGCTGCGCAATCCCGGCCAGCGCCACCTGGTGCGCCTGGACGCCACACCGCCGCCGGCCTGGGGCGAGCGCTTCAGCCTGCGGGCAATGCTGCGCGAGCCACTGCTGGACCGCCAGGGGGCGCCATGGCAGCGCTGGTCGGGCGAGGTCTATGGTGAGTTCAGCCGCGCCAATGTGTCGCAACTCAAGCAGTACATCCGGCTGGCGCAATTCGGTATCGACGTGAGCAGCGGAGAGGGTGCGCTGCGCGCCTGGCTGGACCTGAGCAAGGGGCAGTTCACAGGCGGCACCGCCGACTTGGCGCTGCGCGGCGTGAGCGCGCGGCTGGGCCAGGAGCTGCAGCCGCTGGCGCTGAGTTCGGTGGCCGGACGCTTTGGCGGCAAGCGGCTGAGCGGCGGTTTTGAGTTCCACACCGAGGGGCTGCGCTTCGTGGCCGATGACGGGCTGGTCTGGCCGGGCGGCAACGTGGCGCTGCTGCACACCGAAACCGAGGGCCGGCAGCCTGCACGCACCGAACTCAAGGCCGACAAGCTGGACTTGGCGGCACTGGCGCGCATCGCCAGACGCTTGCCATTGCAAGCCAGTGCCCACACGCTGCTGGACAGCTTTTCGCCGCAGGGGCTGGTCGAGCAGCTGGAGGCCAGCTGGCAGGGCGAGTTGTCGGCGCCACTGGCGCTGAGCGCGCGCGGCCGGGTCAGCCGCCTGACGCTGGCCGCGGGCATTGCCGAACCCGGCCTTGCTGCGAGCCCAGGCGGCAAGCCCCAGCCCGGCCGGCCGGGCATTGAGAACGCCTCGGTCGAGTTCAAGCTCACCCAGGACGGCGGCCAGGCGCAGGTGCAAATGGCCAGTGGCGCGCTGGAGTTTCCGGGCGTGTTCGAACAGCCGCGGGTGCTTTTCAACGAATTGTCAACCGAGGTCTCGTGGCAGGGCAGCGGCGCCAAACGCGAAGTGCAGTTGCGCAAGCTACGCTTTGCCAATGCCGATGTGGCCGGCCAGGCCGAAGTGCGCTGGCGCAGCAACGAGGAAGCGCCCGTGCCGGTCGCAGACGCAGCCGCGGGTGCCGCGCCAGTGCGCCGCCCGGGCGTGCTTGATTTGCAGGGCAGCTTGAGCCGCGGCGACGCCAGCCAGGTTCACCGCTACCTGCCGCTGGTCTTGCCCGAAGCCGCCCGCCACTACGTGCGCGACGCGGTCACGCAGGGGCGTCTCAACGAGGTCCGGTTCAAGGTCAAGGGCGACTTGCGAAAGCTGCCTTTTGCCGACCCGAAGGACGGCGATTTCCTGGTCAGCGCCAATGCCACTAATCTGCGCTACGCCTATGTGCCCGCCGCCGCAGCCGCCAGCGCCAAGAGCTGGCCGGCGCTGGAGGCGCTGCAAGGTGAGCTGGTTTTCAGCCGGCAGAGCCTGGAATTGCGCGGCGTACAGGGCCGCGTGGCCGGTCTGGCCGGCTTGCAGCTCAGCCGTGGCAGCGCCCGCATACCCGACCTCGCCCGCAGCGTGGTGGAAGTCAACGCGGTCATCAGGGGGCCACTGGCGCAGGGCCTGCAATTAGTCAACAACTCGCCGGTCTCGGCCATGCTCGGTGATGGCCTGCTGCAAACCAGCGCAACGGGACCGATGGACTACAGCATGCGACTGATGCTGCCGCTGGCCGAGCTCTCGCAGACCAGCGTGCAGGGCAGCTTGAACCTGCCGGGCAACGACGTGCAGTTTGGCCCCGAAACGCCGCTGCTGGGGCGCTTGCGCGGGACGCTGAGTTTCACTGAAAACAGCCTGCGCGTGAGCAATGCCCAAGCGCGCCTGCTGGGCGGCGACATTCGTTTTGAAGGCGGCTTGCGGCCGAACCCGGGCGCGGCGCGGCCCGCTGGGACGATTTCTGGCACGGCTTCCAGTCCTGGGAGCGGCTCCGCAAATGGGTCTGGAAGTGGCCTGGGCAACGCCAATGCGCCGGTCAACATCGAGCCGCTCGAGGCCCCGCTGTTGTTTCGCGGCCAGGGCACGGTTTCGGCCGAAGGCCTGCGGCAGGCGCGCGAGTTGGGCCTCATCAGCGGTCTGGCGCTGCATGCCAGCGGCAGCACCAGTTACAGCGCGGTATTGGGTTTTCGCCGGGGCCAGACAGAACTGAGCGTCAGCAGCAATTTGCAAGGGCTGGCGCTGAACCTGCCCGCACCGCTGGCCAAGCCGGCCGCCGAAGCGCTGCCCTTGCAATTCGAGCGTGCGCTGCTGCGCGAATCACTGGCGCCCGGCCAGCGACTGCAAGACCAGCTCTCGCTGACGTTGGGCCGGCTTGCCAGCGTGCGCTACGTGCGTGAACTCGGTGGCGCCGAGCCGCGCGTGCTGCGCGGCAGCATTGGCGTCGGGCTTGCGCCCGGCGAATCAGCGCCAAGCCCGGAGCGGGAAGTGGCTGCCAATGTGAACCTGACGCGTGCCGACCTCGACGAGTGGGGCCGTGTGCTGGAAGCGTCAAAGGCCAGCATGGCGGCTGGCAACGGCGCGGCGCGGACCACGGTCAACGTCAACAACGCCAGTGCAGCGGCTCAGGCCTATGGGCCCAGCGTGCTGGCGCTGCGCGCGGGCGAACTCAGCGTGCAGGGCTACCCCTTGCACAAGGTCGTGTTGGGCGCTTCGCGCGAGGGCGGCAACTGGCGCGCCAACATGGACGCCGACGAGCTCAGCGGCTATGCCGAGTTCCGCCAGCCGAGCGCTGCGCCGGGCGGTGCGGACGGGCGCCTTTTTGCCCGGCTCTCAAGGCTACGGCTAGGCGTCAGCACGGCGCGAGACGTCGAAGCCCTGCTGGAGGACCAGCCGTCGGCGATTCCTGCGCTGGACATCGTGGTGGATGACTTTGAACTGCGCGGTAAAAAGCTCGGCCGACTGGACATCGAGGCCGTCAACCGGAGCGCCCAGCAGGCTGCCAGCAGCCTGCGCGAATGGCGTCTGAACAAGCTCAACCTGACGACGCCCGAAGCGGTGTTTTCAGCCAACGGCAATTGGGCCGCTGGCGCCAGCAGCGAGCGGCGCCGGGTACAGATGAATTTCAGGCTGGACATTGCCGACTCCGGCGAACTGCTCAAGCGACTGGGCATGGACGGGGCGCTGCGGCGCGGTAAAGGCCGGCTTGAAGGTCAGGTCGGCTGGCTGGGCTCGCCGCTGGGCCTGGACTACCCCAGCCTGGGCGGGCAGTTCAACGTCGGCATCGAGAGCGGCCAGTTCCTCAAGGCCGACCCGGGCCTGGCCAAGCTGCTGGGCGTGCTCAGCCTGCAAGCGCTGCCGCGCCGACTCACGCTGGATTTTCGCGATGTGTTCTCCGAGGGGTTCACTTTTGATTTTGTGCGTGGCGACGTCACCATCGAGCAAGGCCAGGCGCGCACCAACAACTTGCAGATGAAGGGCATCAACGCTGCCGTGCTGATGGAAGGCAGCGCCGACATTGCCCGTGAAACGCAGGACCTGCGGGTGGTGATCGTGCCCGAGCTCAACGCCGGAACCGCCTCGCTGATCGCCACCGTCATCAACCCGGCCGTCGGGCTCGGCACGTTTTTGGCGCAAATGTTCCTGCGCCGGCCACTGAGCGAAGCGGCGACGCAGGAGTTCCACATCGACGGCGGCTGGAGCGAGCCGCGCATCGTCCGCGTGGAGCGCCAGCCTGGCGCCGGGAAGCGTCCATGAAAGTCGCTGCGCTGCAAATGGTGTCCGGCATGGACTTGCAGGCCAATCTGCGTGTAGCCCACGCGCTGCTGGCCGAAGCCGCCGATCAGGGCGCTGAACTGGCGCTGCTGCCGGAATATTTTGGCCTGCTCGGCCCGAACGAGCGCAGCAAGCTCGGCGTGCAGGAAGCCGCTGGCAACGGACCGGTGCAGGACTTCCTGGCCAGGGCGGCGCGCGATTTCAAGCTCTGGCTGGTGGGCGGCACGATGCCGATTTCAACGGCCGACCCGGCGCGCGTGCGCAACGCCTCGCTGGTCTACGGGCCCGGCGGCGGCTGCGTGGCGCGCTACGACAAGATTCATCTCTTTCGCTTCAAGGACGGCCAGCACGACCATGACGAGTCGCGCACGCTGGAGCCCGGCGAGCAGGCCGTGACGTTCGAGCTGCCTTCTGTCGACGGCCACTGCTACCGCGTGGGTCTGAGCGTTTGCTATGACCTGCGCTTTCCCGAGCTGTACCGCCGGCTCAAGGCCGATCTGCTGCTGGTGCCCAGCGCGTTCACCTTCACCACCGGGCAGGCGCACTGGGAGCTGCTGCTGCGCGCCCGCGCTGTCGAAAACCTGGCCTACGTGCTGGCGGCGGCCCAAGGCGGCCTGCACGACAACGGCAGACGCACCTGGGGCCGCAGCATGCTGGTCGAACCCTGGGGCACGGTGCTGGCCCAGCGCGCTGAAGGCGCTGGCGTGGTCTTGGGCGAGGTGCGGCAAGCCGATTTACAGGCCTTGCGCCAGCAATTGCCAGCGTTGGGGCACGGGGTTTTATGAGCGCCATGCTGCCGCTCCAGCAGCCCGCACGGCGTCGCCCGCGCTGGCTGCGCCGGCCGTTCAAATGGAGCCGGCGCTGGTCGCTGTGGGTGCTGCTGGTGGCGCTTTTGGTGACCATGCTGGGTACGCTGGTGTGGCTGGCAGGGCGCTATGAAGCCAGCCTGGTGCAGGCCCGGCTCGAGCGCGACACCGCCGAGATCGTCGCCGACATCCACAACGGGCTGGCGCGCAATATCCAAAGCCTGCAAGCGCTGCCATCGGACGAGCGCAGCGCCGACATCTGGCGGCTGCAAGCCAGCGAGCTGCTGCGCCAGCGGCGGGAAATCGTTCGTATCGAAAGGCGTGACGATTCGCTGGAAACCTTGCAGGTCGATGAAACCCCTTTCCGGCGTTCGGTGTTTGCCCGCCTGGGCCGCGCCGGCGTGGAGCCAGACACGAGCCAGGCCTGCAACACGGCGCTGCGCCTGAAAGGCCCGGCTTATTCCAACAGCTACTTTGTGCCGCAGGCCGATGGCCTGGGTCTGGAGCTGCTCGAGTTGTGCCTGCCGCTGATGGCCGACGGCCGCCTGACCGGTTACACGGTGGCCACCTACTCGCTGCAAAATATCCTGACCGAGCTGGTGGGCCAGCAGCTCGCGCGCGGTCAGGGCTTGTCGTTCACCGAGGCCGACGGCACGCGTCTGGCGATTGCCGGCATGCCTGCGCGCGGCAGCCGCATCTACAACGCACAGCAACTGCTGGACCTGCCGGGCACCAAGCTGGTAGTGCGCATGGACAGCTGGCGCGGCACACCGGATTTTTTCCCGAACATGCTGACCGCTCTGGTCAGCGCCATGGCGCTGGCCCTGATTGCCGTGTTGCTGATGCTCGGGCGCGACATGCGCCGGCGCCTGAAGGTCGAGCGCGATCTGGCCGAGGCCCTGGCTTTCAGAAAGGCCATGGAAGACTCGCTGGTGACCGGGCTGCGGGCGCGCGACCTGCAAGGCCGTATCACCTACGTCAACCCGGCCTTTTGCCAGATGGTCGGCGTCGAGGCCAAGGAATTGCTGGACCACAAGTTCCCCAGCCCCTACTGGCCGCCCGAGCTGGCCGGCGTTTATCAAGACCGCCAGGCCATCCGGCTGGCCAGCAACAACTTGCCACAAGGCGGCTTCGAGTCGGTTTTCATGCGGCGCGACGGCACGCGCTTTCCGGTGCTCATCATCGAGGCGCCGCTGATCAACGCCAGCGGCAAACACACCGGCTGGATGAGCGCGATTGTCGACATCAGCGAGCAGCGCCGCGTCGAGGAAATGTCGCGCGCCAGCCAGGACCGACTCCAAGCCACCGCCCGCCTGGCCATGGTCGGCGAGATGGCTTCCTTGCTCAGCCATGAACTCAACCAGCCGCTGGCGGCGATTTCCAGCTACGCCACCGGCTCGCTCAACTTGCTGGACGACGCCGGCCGCAGCCCCGGCGGCCTGAGCGCCGACTTGCGGGTCGCACTCAAGCGCATCAGCGAGCAGGCCGAGCGCGCCGGCAAGGTCATCAAGAGCGTGCATGACTTTGTGCGCCGGCGAGAACAGGTGCGCGAAGCCGTCGCGCCACGCGCGCTGCTGGATGCCATCATGCCGCTGATCAGCCTGCAGGCGCGCAAGCTCTCGGTGAGTCTGGTGACCGACGTGGCGCCCAATTGCGAAGCGGTGTTGTGCGACCGCACCATGGTCGAGCAGGTGTTGCTCAACCTGTCGCGCAACGGCATGCAGGCCATGCAGGCGCAGGGCAAAAAGCTTGCTGCCACGGAGCGCTTGCTGACACTGCGCGCCAGGCCGGCGGCCGGGGACAAGCGCGGCTGGGTCGAGTTTTCGGTGACCGATCACGGCGTCGGCATTCCGCCCGAGGTCGCTGAGAAGCTCTTCACGCCGTTTTTCACCACCAAGGTCGAAGGCATGGGCCTGGGTCTGAGCCTGTGCCGCACCGTGATCGAGCAGCACGGCGGCCATCTGGAGTTCGAGCCGGCGCAGCCGCGCGGTACACAGTTCAGGTTCACGCTCCCCTCGGGCTCCCTGCCGGCGCCACAGACCGGTCTTTCACACCCCACCACGGTCCGCCCGACCACCAGCGAGTTGTCCTCATGAGCATCAGCCGCCACGCCACCGTCTACATCGTCGACGACGACGCCAGCGTCCGCGAGGCTTTGGCCTGGCTGCTGCGTTCGCGCCGACTCATGAGCGAATGCTTTGACAGCGCCGAAGCCTTTGACGCACGCATCACTGCCATGAGAGGCGTACGCGAGCCTTCATGCGCGCTGCTCGACGTGCGCATGGCCGGCCTGAGCGGACTGGCCATGTTTGAAAAATTGATCGGTTACGGGCTGCTGCCGACCTTGCCGGTGATCTTCCTGACTGGCCATGCCGACGTGCCCACGGCGGTCGACGCGGTCAAGCGCGGCGCTTTCGACTTTTGCGAAAAACCGTTTTCGGACAACGCACTGGTGGACCGCATCGAGCAGGCGCTGGCGCAGTCGGCGGCTGGCCTGGCCCAACACAATCAGGCGACCGGCCTGCAAGCCAGGCTCGAAGGCCTGACCGAGCGTGAGCGCGATGTGCTGCGGCTGGTGGTCGAAGGCTTGCCCAACAAACAAGTCGCTGACCAGCTCTACATCAGCGTGCGCACGGTGGAGGTCCACCGCGCGCGGGTGTTCGAGAAAATGGGCGTGAAGTCGGCGGTCGAACTCGCCAACCTGATGCGCAATGCCTAGCCCTTGTCGCGCTGTTCCGGGTCTTTCTCGGTTTCAAGCGGGCGCCGGGCGGCGGCTTGCGGAGTTTGGGCGTCAGAGTCTTCCGCGCGCTTGATCTCGCCACCCTCGCGTCCCGAAAACATGGTCCACCAGACGATGAACACCAATATCAGCAAAGCCCCCAGGGCTTCGAGCAGCAGCAAGGTCATGGCGAGGTTTTTCCGAGGGGCAGCGAAGGGCCTGATTATCGGCGCCGGCCTTGCCTTGAGCGCCTGCGCCGTCAGGATGCCCCTGCCACCGGTAGCCCCACTTCCTGCGGACTTGCCTGCACCTGTCGTCAGCGAGCCGGGGCCGGCCAGCGGCGTGCTGTTGCAAGGCAAAAGCCGCTGGGTTCCCGTCCGCTGGAGCGAACTGCCCGGCTTTGAAAGCGACGCGCTCCACGAAGCCTGGAACGCGTGGATCAAAAGCTGTGAACGCCCCGGCCCTGACTTTGCGCCGCTGTGCCCCGAGGTGCGCCGCCTGAGCATCGGCAGCGCGGAGGAGCAGCGCGCGTGGATGACGACCCGCCTTCAACCCTACCGCGTTGAATCGCTGCAAGGCGCGGCCGAAGGCTTGCTGACCAGCTATTTCGAACCGGTGCTCAAGGCCAGCCGCCAGCGCTCCGGCGCCTACGCCGTGCCGCTGTACCAGGCCCCGACCGGACTGCGGCGCGGCCAGCCCTGGTTCAGCCGGCAAGACATCGAAACCCGGCCCGAGGCCCAAGCCGCGCTGCAAGGCCGCGAAATCGCCTGGCTCGAAGACCCGATCGACGCCATGCTGCTGCACATTCAAGGCTCGGGCCGGCTGCGCCTGAGCGAAGCCGACGGCAGCCAGCGCACCGTTCGCGTGGCCTTTGCCGGCTCCAACGAACAGCCCTACCGCAGCATCAACCAGTGGCTGCTGGCCCAAGGCGTCACCCGAATCAACCCCTGGCCCGAAGCCACCAAGACCTGGGCAGCGCAAAACCCGCAGCGCGTGCAGCAACTGCTCTGGAGCAACCCGCGCTACATCTTTTTCAAGGAAGAAAGCCTGAGCGAGCAAGACGCCAGCACCGGCCCGCGCGGCGCCCAGGGTGTGGCCCTCACCGCCGGCCGCTCCATCGCGGTCGACGCCGCCAGCATCCCCTACGGCACGCCCGTCTGGCTGGCCTCCAGCGGCAGCGCCGCGCAACTGCAAAAACTGGTGCTGGCCCAGGACACCGGCAGCGCCATCGTCGGCGCGGTGCGCGCAGACTACTTCGCCGGCACCGGTCCCGAAGCCGGCGCCCTCGCCAGCAAAGTGAACCAGCCCCTGCGGCTATGGGTGCTCTGGCCGCGCTGAGCGAAAGCCGCAGCCGTCATCAAGCGCGGGCAGCGCCCATCCCTGCCTTCCCCCGAAGGAAGAAGGGGCCAAACCGAGATGGTCACGCGAGGAAAGTTGCCCAGCGCCCGGTCAGCCCGTCACCCCGACAGGAAAACATGCAAAAACGGGATCTCCAAGCGGGTTCCGGGTCTTATTCACGGACCCCCAGTCATCCCGGCCGGCGCCAGAGGGTCAGGTCAGTGAGCACGCCAAGGTCCAGGGCCTTGACGGGAAGGCCCTCGCAACCCTGCGGTCGCCTGGCCTCACGACCGTCGCAAAAAAAGGTGCGGGCTTCGCCCCATAGGCGGGTTTGCGGATGCATGAATGCCACCATCCCCGTGTTCCTCTCGATGGCGACCCAGCGCTGAACCAGCGCCGGGTCAGCTTTGCCGTCAGAAAACTTGATGATCCATTCATACAGGCCCATGCGCTCGACCGATTGGCGGTTGAGCTGGCCGTTGCTGCGGTAGTGCCCATGAAAGCCCACGTAGGTGCCCGACAGGCCCTGATCGTCTGAAAAAAGTCGCACCTTGCCGCCCAAAAACATGCGCGAGCAGGAAGAGACGCAATAACCCGAGACAACGGTCGTCAAGCCCTTCTCGCGGATCAGTTCACCGATGCGGTAGCCAGCGGCCGCGTCGCCGCCATAGGAGTTTTTCAGAACAACTGTGGTGATGCCAGGTTGCGCGGCCAGCGCGTCCTGAAATTTGGCGAGATCGCCATCAAGCACCGGACCAGACAAGGTCACGATGTTGTCCGCCAACGCCATGTCCATGGCCCGGACGGAAACTGGCAGCAACCCTGCAAGAGTGACCGAGGCGAAGGTCGTGAGTCGAAGGAAGAGTTTTGTCATGTCAGTGAACCTGTCTGTGTTTTGCGTGGTGGCGGAGAGTGGGTCCGCACCTAGGGGCAGGACGATGTCGGGTGTGCGCAAGGTATTTTGAATTACTCAGCGGATCAAGGCCCCCCAGGCCATTGATTCCGTCAGGATCGCCACGAGCCCGCTAAAAAAGCCCGCGCCACCATACCCCCGGGAGCCCCTCCTCTTAACAGTACGACCGGTACGCAACGATCAATGCAGGCGACTCCCCAGCAATCTGAAAAGACTGACCAAAAGGCTGGAAATGATGGTTCAGGCCGTCTTGCAGCGGGGCGCTTGCCTGGTCAAGCTCAAGACGCGGTGAGACTGTGAGCTCGCCGGGTGAAAGTGACGCCTCTGCCCTGTACGCGCAAGGTGCATGAAAGGGGGCACGGGTGTTTTTACTGGCCTCACCCCGACAACAGGCAGGTGCCAAATAACATGGGATCTGACCCATTTACTCAAAGTCCCTGATGATGAGCACCTCGCTTCCACACGCAAATACGGCAGCCATGCAAACTTCGGGATTATTTGAAAAGGAGATCGCTTCCTGTGTTACCGGGAAAGGAATTCCGTTGACGTTGGCAACGGCGGCTTCTATGGCGCAGTCAGTATAAATAATATGCCAAATACTCAGACCGACAAAGGTCTGGCTCATAACTCCAGAATACTTTGGGCGCTTTCAGCCAACCATCAGACCAGTCCCCAGTCCAGCCATCATAACGGCCGATCGAGCATTCCATTATTGGGATTCACTTTTTGGGGATTCCAAACATTCAGGTGCCTTTTGGTCAGTGAGCTCAAGCGGCATTCCTTCTGATAGGAACAAGCAAGTTTATGCAGAGGAGTTCATGATTTATCGCTTTTCCGAATGTTATAAAATTCAGGGAATCTCCAGGCGCTCGAAAAAGCAAGGATGGTCTGCAAGATAGTACAAACGCAATACAAAAACCTGAGAAACGACGGGTAGTTTGAGGTCTTCAAGGAGAATTCGGAAACGATCGAAGTTCAGGTCATTGCATGCGGAAACATGGGCTTGGTAAATCGATGAACGGGCATTTGCACCCGTCCCATTTTTTGCCGATATTTCAGAGCATCTTTAACGCCCCGATGACCCTCAAGCACGGTACATACCGCTGCTTTCCAATTACCCCGAGATACCGATGAAGAAAATTTTCATTACCTTCGGCGCAGGCAATTCCGACATAAGCATGACATCGGTCCGGCTTAAATCAGCCGTCGAGAGAACTGCCATTTTCAAGGAAGTGCCTGGATACACAGAAGCCACGTTCAAGTCCGCACATTTGGATTTCTATTTAGTACAGCCGAGCCATCGGTCTATCCAACGGTTCTAGTAACTATGCGTGTGGTTTTATCGATGACCTACGCAAGCATCCTATTATCTAGAAGAATCAGCGCCTTAGCCTTGTCTCGCGTTGCAATTCCTTACTCATGCTGAAAAAATTTTTCAACAGCAGCTTCTCTTGGGATGGTAATTCCAGGGCCGCCTTCGTTCCCATAAAAAACCACTGATATATTTCAATATATCTTATAACTCGTTCAAATAAATGAAATCTCGCATTAAATTTAATCGGCGCAGCTGAGCTCAAAAAGTAAAGCTCAAGATTCTCATTGACATTGACTAATGCAATAAAACCTTGTGTGCTTGATACTGGCTTTCAATCGGAAGCTTACGTGTAACTAGTGCAGGCGGCAGTGCGGAAGGTATGTAATTCGGAGTTTTGCGCTGACGACTATCCAAATAGGCCTGAACATCTGCCGGCCGCTGTTTACGAGTAGATCCCCATGCTAGACGAGAATATACTTCGACTGGATAAAACGCCGTGCGCCAGTTTTGCTGAGTCCATGCCCGATAGAATAAATCGTGTTCGTCATTCTCAAGGATAAAGTTATATTCATCAAGATAGCCAAGTTTTTCTACCATTGATGTACGAAGAACCATTGGCCCGCGGTTTATCGTATGCGATAAGAATATTTGATCATACTTGTCGAATGGCACGTTGTGGCGGCGCTCTATAGTTGCGCTTATTTTCCCAACTCCTCTGAATGGGCCCGAGAGAGTATGACAACATCGACCCGATACAGCGATAATGTCCGGGTATATCTCAAGAGGAGTTGCAAGCAGCACATTGTAGTTTGATGTTTGGATCTGCATATCTGCTTGGATCTCTACAATGTACTTTCCCCTCGCATTCACAAACCCAAGATTATCACAAGAGGTTTCAAAGATACCATATGGATTCGAAACAATCGTCAACTGACAGAGTTCAGGTGGTATGGTTTGGATTGCGCGTAAAACTTCCGCACGAGAGTTATCGGTGCAACCATCCAGAATGAGAAAAACATCATATAGCCCATGTGTGTGGATAAACACCTTCATCAGAACATCGTAAATGATGGCCTGCTGATTGTGTATGGGCATAACGATACTGAAGGTTGGTCTTTCAAGCCGATATAAAGTATCGCACACCACTTCAGGATCGTGTGCCCATTGGCGATTCCGTGGATATTTCATTCCTTTTTCCCGATAGATATAAATACCCATTTCATCCATGGAATTCTCGTTGCTTGGTAAAACAGAGTTTGACAGCAAACAAGGCCTGGGCCCGAATCTATCCAAGGCGCTTTGTGAAGTATCTCCTTCTACTTGGATAATATAGCAGTGCCAGGGTCGGGTAAAGACCCTCACCCGATTAGCAGGGCCTGCACGGGGATTCCGAAAAGACTGTTTTGGTCACAAAAAACCCCCTCTTCCCGCCGGCACATTCAGCCATGTAGGGGGTCCGGCAAAGCTGCGTCGGCCAGGCGGGCTCAAGCGCTGCATTACAGAAATGGGCTCTGACATCGTTAAGTAAGTTGCGCCCGGCGCAAGCGGCTGCCTTGCGATGCGCCTGAACCCAGGCAATCCGCGTCAATTCGCCACGGCCCGCACAACGGTCGGCATGACGGGCACGCCGGCGGCGCGCCAGCTCTCGAGCCCTCCGCGGTACCAGCGGGCGTGGGTGTAGCCCAGCTTGCTGGCGCGCAGGGCGGCATTGACGCCGAACCAGGATTTGCGGTTCGTAGGCCAGCTCTTTTGGCGCTTCGTTAAAAGCGAGGCCGGCAAAAAGCAGGGTTTGGGCGCCCGGCAAGGTCACAGCCGCATGACCGACATCGATCAACACCGGCCCCGCCGGGCCCTTGAGCCCGCGCACCAGCGCCTGGGTGCCGAGCACCGGAATGCCGTCAAGGCGCTGCGGAGTGATGTCGACCATTTTTTGCGTGCGCAAACCCGTGGCGCTGGTCATGTTGCCGCCGAATTCATCGTTTGCATAAAAGCGTTCTGCCGGCGGCGTCAGCTGGGCCAGGATGGCTTCTGGCGCGGGGGGCTGGGGATGTAAAAACAAGGGTAGCCCTGTCTTCATGCCAGTGGCAAGGCGCAGCGACCGACACGGGGATGGATGCCTGCACCCCGATCAGGTCGAGGTCAGGCTGTGCAGGAATGGCAGTTGTGCGCCAGAAATGGCCATCAAGCATGACCGCCTCATAATCTCGCGACCCACCAGGAGTCGCTTTCATGCCGCTGCATCCCCTTATCGAATCCGCCTTGCTCGCCTCTTCGGTGCAGCCTTACCGCGAACTGGGCGTCGCACGGGCTCGGGTGCAGGCCAGGGCGGGGGCGCCGGGCAGGCCGGATGTGGCTTTGGCGGCGGTTCGCGACTTGATGATTCCGGGGCCTGGCGGCGACATACCGGTGCGGGTTTACACCCCCCTGGGTGAAGGGCCGCACCCGGTGCTGGTGTTTTTTCATGGCGGCGGTTTTGTGGTGCTGGACCTCGATTCGCACGACTACATCTGCATGCGACTGGCAGCGGGCGCGACTTGTGTGGTCGTGTCGGTGGATTACCGGCTGGCGCCTGAGCACAAGTTTCCGGCGGGGCCGGATGATTGCCTGGCGGCCACGCGCTGGGCGGCGGCGCATGCGGGCGAGTTTGGCGGCGACGGCACGCGCCTGGCCGTATCGGGTTTGAGTGCCGGCGCCACCATGGCGGCAGTGACGGCCTTGCGCGCGCGCGATGAGGGCGGGCCGGCGCTGCGCGGACAGGCGCTGTTTTACCCGGTCACCGACTACCCGTCCGAGATGCCGGCGTCTTACCAGACCTACGCCAGCGGCTACGGCCTGACGCAAGACAACATGCTCTGGTTTTGGGAGCAGTACCTTGAAACCCCCGCCCAGGGGGCGCATCCGCATGCCTCGCCGCTGCGGGCGGACTCGTTAGGCAGCTTGCCGCCGGCCTGCGTATTTGTGGCCGAATGCGACGTGTTGAGGGACGAAGGCGCGGCTTACGCGCAGCGCCTGCAAGCGGCCGGCGTCGCGACACACTTTGAAGTTTGCGCAGGCGTAGGCCACAGCTTTTTGAAGTACGCAGACGTGCTGCCCGAGGTGGATGCCGTGCTGGCGACGACTTATGGCTGGTTGCGCGGCGTTTTGTCGGGGCCGGCGGGCTAAGACACATTCCACCAGTTACACGGCGACTTTCATGCAACGCCTGGCTGGGCAGGCCCAAGGCCGCGTCGGGCGGGAATGGCTCTGCGGTATGGCCTGAAATTGAATGCGGGCTGTTTTTTCATTTGATGGTGAAGAATCCATCGTTCGGGCGTCAACGCGGCTCTTCATATAAGCTGGCCCATTCCTCCCTTTGATTTGAATCATCCTTATGTCGCCCACAAAATACACTGCAAGAATCTACCGCCTGTTTTCTATAGCGGTGGCGCTGTTATGGCTTGCCGGCTGCGCCACATTTGAAAATCACAAGGGCGAAAAATTCCCGATTTCTTTAAGCCTGATCACGAATCAGACTGCCGCCCCATCCATCATCATTTCTCATGGAGGTTCCTGCCGTTTGCGGCAGGAGGACGATTGGGCTCAACGGTTCAAGGCATGGGGATATAACGCCATCATCATTGATCACTGCACCGGCCGGGGTATTGCGCCGCATACCGGAGTCGAGCCGCCGCCGCTGCCATCCAGGGACCGGGTCAATGACTATATTGCTGTGGCCGAGTGGGTTAAAACGCAAACATGGCATTCGGGGAAGGTCGCGGTTTTTGGCATCAGCCGGGGCGGTGAAGCCGTCCTCAGGGCTGCTGATTCCAAGTTTCGCCAAGTGCGGCGTGGCGATGCGGGACTCGCAGAGCTGGATGTTCTGGTTGCCTTGTATCCGGCATGCTCCTATGTACCCAGAGCCCCACGCATTCCCTTGCTGATACTGCATGGCGAGGCCGACAATCTGGCGGTTTTTTCCACTTGTGAATACAGCGGTATCAAGCACGACAACTTGATCCTGAAAACCTATCCAGACACTTACCATGGCTTTGAAGTACCCGGCCCGGACATCACGGGTTCCAACAGGTATTTGGGAACCTATATTTCACGCAGGTATAACGCCGAATCTGCCGCTCAAAGCTTTGTGGACACCCGGGCGTTTCTTGAGAAATACCTGAGATGAACTGACTAGCTTTGTGACCCTATCCTGCCCCGGCCGCAAAACACACGGCCGACGTTCAGCAGTCTGGCGCCCTCGACGGGTTGGGCGGTTCGGTTTTGACAGCGAGGCGACGCCCGCTCTTTTTCCGTCATCCTCGCGAAGCATTCCCTCCGGCTGATCGTGGAGCTGAAATCCATCTGCCTGGGGCGGGCATGGATTCCTGCCTTCGCAGGAATGACGGCATGGTCAGGAATGACGGCATGGACGGGGTCCGCAGGATTGACGGTGCGGGGCGATCAGGGCGCTGGGGCTGTGTCGCCGCCCAGGGCCTGGTACAGCGCCGCCTGCGTGTTGAGGCGGGCCAGTCGGTTGTCGGCCAGGGCGATGTCGGCGCTGCGGCGCTTTTCCTGGGCGTCCAGCCAGGCTTTGAGGGCGGCGGCGCCTGCGCGGTAGCGCACTTCGTACAGGCGCTCGGCGGTGCGGGCGGCTTGCAGGCTTTCTTCCAGCCACGCGGCTTGCTGCGCGAGTTGCTGGCGCGATGACAGGGCGTTGTCCACGTCGCCGAGTGCGGTGTAGAGCGTCTGGCGGAAGTTGCCCACGGCTTCTTCGTATTGCGTCTCGGACACCTGGATGCTCAGCTGCATGTTGCTGCGTTGCAAGAAAGGCAGGGTGACGCCCAGGCCGAGCGCGGCCACCGGGTTTTGCAGCAGGTTGGCCAGTTGCGTGCTGGACGTGCCCAGGCTGCCGGTCAGACTGAGCGCCGGGTAATAGCTGGCGCGGGTGGCGTCGATGCGGGTGAAGGATTCGCGCAGGCGCAGCTCGGCGGCGCGCAGGTCGGGCCGGCGTGCCAGCAAGCTGGCGGGCAGACCGGCGTCCAGCGCGGGCAAGGCGGCCGTTGGCAGGGCGGCCGGGTTGACGGGGGATTTGCCACTGGCGCCCGGTGCGCCGTCCAACAGCAGGGCCAGCGCGGTGCGCGCTTCGACGGCCTGTTGCTGCAAGGCACTCTGGCTGGCCAGTTGGCTGGCCAGGGCTTGCTGCGCTTCGGCCACTTCCAGCCTAGATGCGGCCCCGGCGCGGTATTGCGTCTGCACCAGTTGGAAGGTGGTTTGCGCGTAGCCAATGCTCTCGGCGTTGCTGGCCAAGCGCTGGTTGATGAAAGCCAGCTGCCAGTACAGCCGGGCCGTGGTGCCGACCAGCGCCAGCCGGGTGCTTTGCCGGTCTTGTTCGGTGGCCAGCGCCTCCCAGCGCGCCACTTCGCGCTGGCTGCCCAGCTTGTTCCACAAATCGATTTCGTAACTGGCGCTCAAGCTGGCGCCGCTGCTGCGGGTGAGGTTGGCGCCGGCGTCCAGCGCCCGCCGTGTGCCCATGCTGGCGCTGCCACTCAAGGCCGGTTGCAGCGCCTGGTCGGCCAGGCCGGCTTGCAACTGGGCGCGCCGCACGCGGATGGCGGCAGCGGCCAGGTTGTTGTTGCGCGCCAGCACGTCCGCCACGAGTTGGTCGAGCACGGGGTCACTGAAACGCGTCCACCACAATGTGCCGGCCAGGGTGGGGGCGGCTACGTCGGGGGCGGCAGCCTGGCTGTATTGCGCCGGCAGTTGCAGCAAAGGGGCCTGGTACGGGCTGTTGAAAGACGAGGCGCAGCCGCCCAGCAAGAGCGCACCTACCAGAGCAGCCAGGGCGGCGAGGGCGCTACGCGGCAGCGGCAGGGATGCCGATGCCGATGCCTTGGCCGGACCAGGCGCCAGAGCATGGCGTTGCAGGGTCTTGACGGCTTTCGCGGGCTTCATGGGGCTCATGGCGTTCACGGTTTTCATGGGTTCATGGGTTCCTGGAGCCTGTCATTCCCGCGCCAGTGCGTCGACGGGGTTGAGCTTGGCGGCGCTGTTGGCCGGCAAAAAGCCGAAGATCACGCCGATCAGCGTCGAGCAGACAAAGGCCGCGACCATCGACAGCGTGGAATACACCAGCGTGAAGCTGCTGCCCGACTGCTCAAAGCCCCAACCCACCAACAGCGACAGGCCGATGCCGAGCACGCCGCCCATCAGACACACCAACACCGCTTCAATCAAAAACTGCTGGCGAATATCGGCCTGGCGCGCGCCCACAGCCATGCGCACGCCGATCTCGCGCGTGCGCTCGGTGACAGACACCAGCATGATGTTCATCACGCCGA